>DALYHR010000119.1:0-6673 GCA_031970775.1 Burkholderiaceae bacterium
TGAATGGCGTGGGCTTCGCGCGCCAGGGTGTACCAGACCAGAAAGCCCACTGCGGCGCTGACCACCAGCATCACGAAGGCGCCGAGTGCGCGGATGCCCTGGCGACCGGCGTAGCGCTGTTCGTAGTACAGCAGGAACAGCGTGGTCACCCAGATGAACAGCACGAAGACTTCGTAGAGATTACTGACCGGGATGTGGCCGATGTCGGCGCCGATCTGATGGCTCTCGAACCAGCGCACCATCGTGCCCAGCAGCGCCATGAAGACCGCACCCCAGGCCAGCTGCGAGCCGAAGCGCTGCAGCGCATTCGAGGCCTTGCCGGCAAAAAAGCCCGCCCAGTACGCCAGCGTGCTCATGAACACCAGCACGCCCATCCACAGAATCGCGCTCTGGCTCGACAGCAGGTACTTGAGGAAAAAGCGCTTCTCGCCCGCAGCCAGATCGGCGCCGAAGTTGTCGGTGGTCTGCAGGTACATCGCCATCGCCATCAGCGAGCAAGCACCCACGCCCAGCACCAGCGGCCGCAGCGGCCCCCAGAACCAGCCCAGTGCGATCAGCGCCGGCACGCTGGCCAGCAGGATGCCGAGTTCATAGCCATCCATCGAGGCGTGATAGCGCTGCAGGGCATAGCCGGCGCCGGCCAGCAGGATGGCGGCGTAGGCCCAGTCGAAGATCGAGCGGCGGCTGGGGGCCGACGCCCCGCTGGACATCAGCGGTCGGGAGGTGAGGGTGGTGGAGGTGTCCATGAAGGGGTCGTCCTCAGGCAGAAGCGGATTCGGCCGCGGGGGGGGCCGTGGGAGGAACGGCCGGATCGGCGACCGATCCGAGCAGGGCCAGGCGCAGGGTGTCGAATTCGCGGTCGTTGTCGAGCGATTGCCGGGTCACCGACATCGCCATCGTCAGTCGGCTGCCGCCGGCTTCGGTGGGCTCGATCCAGATCCACAGTCGGCGTTCGCGCACGTACAGCATCGCGCATACGCCCAGCGCCAGCAGCACGCAGCCCAGATAGACCAGTTTCTTGCCGGGAGTGCGGGTGACCTGGAAGGTGCTGGCCTGAATTTGATCAAAGCCGTCGAGAGTGAACAGCAGCGGTGCCGGGTAGGCGTAGGCATCGGACAGCGTCAGCACCGCCTGCACCATGAATTTCTGGGTGGCCTCAATGACCGGCAGAGGCTGCAGCCCCTGTCGCTCGCGTGCGCCGTCGAGCAGTGCCTGCATGCCGCCGCCGAGCACCTGCATCATCACTTCGGCCGCGCGGGGCTGATCCTTGGCCGGAACGCGGGCGCGCAGGAAGGCTTCCATCGCCGGCATGCCACTGCGGGCGGCCGGATCGGGGTTGGCTGCGGCCTGCGGGTCGGTGCCCGAGAACAGTTCCAGCGCCTTGAGCGTGGCCTGGCGCATCGGCTCGACCTGATCAGGCTGATTCTTCGGTGTGACCAGGCGGGCGTAGCGCAGTGCGGCGGCTTCGCGCAAGCCACGCTCGTTGAGGCTGCTGCGCATGCGCAGCCAGTCGTCCAGCGTGTCCTGGGCATCGGCGGGCGGCCGCAGATAGCGGAACGGTTCATCCGGCGAGTTACGCACACCCAGCAGGAAGACCCGTTGCCCGTTCAGCGACACCGGCTGCATGAAATTTTGAAATTCGCGGGCCTGACCGGCGGCGTCGCGCAACTTGTAGCTGATCGACGGGCCGATGTTCTGCTGCGTCTTGCGGTCCTCGGGGTTGCGGGCGCCCGAGCCCAGATGCTTGCCCAGCGAGTCGCCGAAGTTGACGCCGCGCGCGTCGGTGCGGCCTTCGGGGGCCGATTCGCCATCGGCCATGTTCTCGACATTGGTCGGGCGCAGTTCGGTGAATTCGAGTTGCAGTTTCTCGCCCTGACCCTGGCTGACGGGTCGTGTCAGAGGCACGCTGCTGCCGATATTGCCTTCGACATCGATCGGTGCGCCGGTGCGATCCAGTGGATGCCCCTTCAGGCGCACCCGTGATCCGCCGTCCTCGAAGCCCGACTGGAAGATCGTCACACCCTTGTGCACCATCGGTTCGTTGACCTTGATGCGCGCCGTCGTGGTCGTGCCATCGCGGTCATGCAGCACCACATCGCTGGCAAACAGCTTGGGCATGCCGGTGTCGTAGTACTCGACGGTGAATTTCTTCAATTCGATGTCGAAGGGCAGGTCCTGCAGCACCACGCCATCCGAGAGCGTGATCAGCGCGACGTGCTCCTTGCCGCCCTCAGGGACAAAGAGATTGCCGCGGTAGGTCGGGTTGCTTTCGCCGAGGCGGTGGCGTGCTGGCACATCGGCCACCTGACCGTCGCCGACATAGGGGGTCTTGTCCTGCAGCAGCATCTGCAGTCGCACGATCAGGTCGCCGTCGATCAGGCCGCCGATGCAGACCAGCACGATCGCGCTGTGCGCAGCCAGATAGCCCAGACGGTTCGAGGTGCCCTTGCGCGCCGCAACCATCGTGCCGTTGGCGCGGTCCTGAACCCGGGCCTTCCAGCCGCCCGGGGTCAGCAGCCCGGCGATGCGGTCGAGCGCGGCGGCCGGCGCCTCGGCCACTTCACCGCGGCCTTTGTGATGGAAGGCCTGTAGGGCGCTTTCTCGCAGGTTTTCCTTGAAGGTGCGCAGATCGTGAACGATCTTGGGGGCATTGCGGGCGATGCACAGCGTGGTCGAGGCGACCAGGAAGCCCAGAATCACCAGGAACCAGCCGGCGCTATAGACCGCGTACAGCCCCAGGCGTCGGAATACTTCTGACCAAAACGGCCCGAACTCGTTGACGTAGTTGACCGCCGGCTGATTCTGCTGAACCACGGTGCCGATCACCGAGGCAATGCAGATCACGGTCAGCAGGGCGATGGCGAAGCGCATCGAGGACAGCAACTCGATGCTGTCGTGCAGCCAGCGCTGCGCCGAGGCAGCAGGTTGGGCCGGAGGGGTCAGGGCGTCGTCGGACATGGGAGCGCGATTATCTCGGTCGAGGCTGAATCGGCCGGTGGAACACGACAAAGGCCGGAGCAAGTCCGGCCTTTGTCAAAGAGAAACAGTTCGGGGGGCGGCTGGCGGCGGCTCAGTGCAGGCCCGAGACGTAATCGGCCAGCGCCTTGATCTCGCGGTCGTTGAGCTTGGCAGCCACACCGGTCATCGGGGTGCTGTTCTTGCGCAGACCATCGCGGAAGCCCTTGAGCTGGCTTTCGGTGTATTCGGCATGCTGGCCCGACAGGCGCGGGTACTGGGCCGGGATGCCGGCGCCGTTGGGGCTGTGGCAGCCGGCGCAGGCCGGGATCTTGCGGTCGGCGATGCCACCGCGATAGATCTTCTCGCCCAACTGCTTCAGTTCGGCGTCGGTGGAGGCGCCTGCCGCGGCCTGCTTGCCAGCGTAGAACGCGGCGACGCTGCGCATGTCGTCGTCCGACAGCATGCTGGCCATGCCCAGCATCACCGGGTTGTCGCGCTTGCCCGACTTGAACTCAGTCAGCTGCTTGACCAGATACTCGGGGTGTTGGCCCTGCAGGATCGGGTTGGCCGTGATGCCGCGGCTGCCGTCGTTGGCGTGGCAGGCGCCGCAGACCTGAGCGGAGAGCTCAGCGCCTCGGGCCAGATCGACCTTCGCAGCCGTCTTGGCCTCGCTGGCGATGGCGGGAGCGACCACGGTGGCGGCCACGAACACGGCGAGAAGCGACTTGAGAGTGAGATTCATATCAGGCTAGAGGGCGCGACAGTGACCCATGGGATCGCCACGAGTCGGTTGATCGGAAGGAGCCAAGCGTTAAATTTTACAATGGTGCCCGATGAACACCACGCACGCATCAGCTGTTTCCCAGGGCTTGTCCGATGACTCGAACGAGTCCACCGATGTGGGGCCAACAGGCGAGCGCAGTGCGCTGGCCTGGGCCCACACAGCCCGCTTCCTGACCACCGCCAGCCAGTTGCGGCAACTGCCGCTGCACGGACTGCCCGAGATCGCCTTTGTCGGGCGGTCCAACGCGGGTAAATCCACGGCGATCAACACGATCGGACAGCAACGCCAGCTGGCCTTTGCTTCGCGCAAACCCGGGCGCACCCAACATATCAATCTGTTTCGCCTCGGGCCCGATGAGGACGCCGACCCGGTGCCCGGCATGCCCCGGGCAGTCTGGGCCGATTTGCCGGGCTATGGCTATGCTGCCGTCGAGCGCAGCGCCAAGCTGCGCTGGCAAAAGGTGATGGCCGACTATCTGGAAGGCCGAGAGGGGCTGACGGGCATCGTGCAGATGGTCGATTCGCGCCATGGCTTCACGCCGCTGGACCGTCAGCTGCTCGATTTCATCGGCCATCGCGTGTGGTCCGGCCAGGTCAAGCTGCTGGTGCTGCTGACCAAGTCCGACAAGTTGACTCGCCAGGAGTCAACGTTGTCGCTGCGCAAGGCCCGCGAGCTGCTGGGTGAATGGACCACCGAAGAGGCCGATATTGGCGTGGCGCTGTTTTCCTCGCTGCAACGCCGCGGCGTGACCGAAGCGGCCGAGACCCTGCGCGAATGGGTACAGGCTGCCCCCGCGCTGCCACAGTCCGGCGAGTCCGAGGGGCCAAGCGATGAGGGTGATTCAGAGCCGCCCGAGCTGCAGGAACAGGCCTGAGCCCGCCAGGGGCGCCCAGTTCAGCCCGAAATAAAGCGGGCCGACCCCGGTATCCGCACCCATAAACAAGCTGGTGCCGAGGCGCAGCTGATTCAGGGTGACCGTCGACGGCGTGGCCCAGGCATTGCCCGCTTCCAGCGAGACACCGCTGAAGAATCCTCGGGTCAGGACCGGCTGTTGGCTGAGGCGGGTGTACCACCCCAACCGGCTGAGAACCACCTGATTGCCTGCGAGCTGCCCGGGTTGATAGCCGGAGAGGTGCTGGAATCCGCCCAGGGTGTACTGGCCGATGCCGGAAATCAGCTGCTGGTGTGCGACCTGCGTTAGCAGCGACATCTCGAAAGTCTGGCGCCCCTCCGAGTGAACGGCCAGCCACTCGGTCTCGAAGCGACGGAACGGCTCCTCGATCTGGGGTTGCAGGCCGGCGGTGACCTGTCGCGTGCCACTCAGCGCTTTCAGCCGAAGCCGATAGCCCCGTGTCGGGAAGCTGCCGTGATCGAGCCGGTCGATCTGGATACCGAGGTGCAGCGCACGCTCATCGCTGGTTTGGCGCAGGTTGGCAGTCTGTCCCACCTGTGCATAGGACTCAGGCTCAATCTGGTTGGCTTGGCGCAGCACGCCAACGCGGATCTCGCCGTAGGTGCCCCAGGTCTGACCCAGGTCGAGGCCCGTGCCAATCTGATTGCGGGTGTCATGCCACAGCAGCGGCACCGAGCGGGCGCTGGCCTGGGGAGGCAGGACCGGATAAACCGACATGTGGCGCCGTTCGCCCGAGCCGTAGGCCGCCAGGAACCAGGCGCTGCCCCCGGGGCCCGGGTCGTCCAGAGGCTGATACAGCTCGGTAAACCAGCGCGGCACCGAGCCGATCTGCAGCCGGTTGCGCCACTCGGCGCCAAAGCGGTTGAGCCAGTGGCGGTTGTGGCTGAGCTTGAGGGTGAAGTCGCCCTGGCCGGCAAAGTCGCTGCTCAGCCCGAGCCCGAGTCGGAAATAGTTCGGTCCCCAGGGCTTCTCCTCTAGCGAGAAAACCAGTCCGCTGCCTTCGGGCAGATCGTCGAGCTGGTAATCGGCGTGCAGGTAGTCGTCGGTGGCGGCTAGGCGTTGGCTGTCGCGTTCGGCGCGCTGCAGGTCGAAGGGCTGGCCGACCTGGCTTTCCAGCGACGCCCGGTACCGCTCGGGGTGGGTGATCTGCGAGTCGGTGAAGCGGATCTGTACGATCGGCCGCGGCGCTGGCGCCGGGGTCTGGAGCGCCTTTTGCCGGGCGTACCACTCGTGGAGGGGCAGGGCCAGCACGTCGAGGCGCGGACGCAGGGTCTCGGTGTACTGCTCGGCCAAGGTGATGAGCTGGCGGGCACTGCCGAAATCGCCGGCGCTGATCGTGCCCAGGTCCGGTTCAATCAGCAGGGTGCGAGGGGCTGCGGGTGTTCCCGTTCCCAGGTTGAGCTGGCGGATCGAGGTCTGGACGTTTTGCTCGGTCAGGATGTTGATCATCTGCGCCGTCAGACCGAAGGCGGTCCCGAGGGCTTCCCGACGGGACAGCGGCGTGCCGATGTTGACGACGATCAGTAGCTCTGCACCCATCTCGCGCACCACGTCGACCGGCAGGTTATCGACCAGTCCGCCATCGCCCAGGATGCGGCCGTTGACCTCGGTGGGCGGGAAGACGCCGGGCACCGACATGCTGGCGCGCAGTACCGTGGCCAGATCACCCTCGCGGAAGACCACAGCCTGACCGTTCTCCATGTCGGTGGCGACCGCGCGAAACGGAATCGGCAGCACGTCGAAGTTGCGCAGCTGGCGCACCGGCAGCGTGTAGCGACGCAGCAGCCACTCCAGCCCTCGGCTGGAGACCGAGCCCAGCGGCAGCATCGGCATGCCGGTGACCGGGTGCAGGCCCATCTCCAGTGCCGTGGAGATCTCGAAGTCTTCTTCCTTGCGCCGCAGGCTCAAGGCTTCGCGGGGTACTCGGTTGGCGAACAGGGCATCCCAGTCGAGCCCGAGCAGCACCTGCTCCAGGGCTTCGGCCGACATGCCGCTGGCGTACAGGCCGCCGATGATCG
>DALYHR010000120.1:0-6666 GCA_031970775.1 Burkholderiaceae bacterium
GCTCGCGGCCGCGCACGTCCGGCAGGGTCACGTAGACCTGACGATCGAACCGGCCAGGGCGAAGCAGGGCCGGGTCGAGAATGTCCGGGCGGTTGGTTGCCGCCATCACGATCACGCCCAGATTGGTCTCGAAGCCGTCCATCTCCACGAGCATCTGGTTCAGGGTCTGCTCGCGCTCGTCATTACCGCCGCCCAGACCGGCACCACGGTGCCGACCAACCGCGTCGATTTCGTCGATGAAGATGATGCAAGGCGCGCTCTTCTTGGCCTGCTCGAACATGTCACGAACGCGGGCAGCACCCACGCCGACGAACATCTCGACGAAGTCAGAACCGGAGATACTGAAGAACGGCACCTTGGCTTCGCCGGCGATGGCCTTGGCCAGCAAGGTTTTGCCGGTGCCGGGAGGGCCAACCAGCAGCACGCCACGCGGAATCCGCCCACCCAGCTTCTGGAACTTCTGCGGATCGCGCAGAAAATCGACCAGTTCCTTGACCTCTTCCTTGGCCTCGTCACAACCGGCCACATCAGCAAAGGTGGTCGAGTTGTTGGCCTCGTCGAGCATGCGTGCCTTGCTCTTGCCGAAGCTGAAAGCGCCGCCCTTGCCCCCGCCCTGCATCTGGCGCATGAAGTACACCCAGACCCCGATCAACAGGATCATCGGACCCCACGAGATCAGCAGGCTGGTCAGCAGCGAGGGCTCTTCGCGCGGCTTGACGCGGAACTTGATGCCATTGCTGATCAGGTCCCCGACCAGTCCACGGTCCAGATAAGTCGCTGTGGTGCGAATCTTTCGGTCGTCCGTGGTCAGGGCGTCGATTTCGGCCCCCCCAGGGTTTTCCTGCAACACCACCTCGCGAATGCGCTTGGCCCGCACTTCCTCAAGGAAATCGGAATAGCCAATCTGACTGCCACCGATGGTCGAGCGATCGAACTGCTTGAACACGGTGAACAACACCAGGGCAATCACCAGCCATACGGCCACCTTGGAGAACCATTGATTGTTCACCGCAACTCCTTCACGTCCTATCCACTTCAGTCCCGACGGGGACTCCGAGGCACCGCTGCGTGCCCGACACCATGCGGCATATGGGGCCGATTCTATTCGACTCAACCCGGCGGAATCCGCCCGGGGGTATGGTCATTAACCCTTCAACCTCAACCCGACCAGGAAGGTCTCGGACGAGCGATCCCGTGAAGCCTTGGGCTTGATCGGCTTGACCACGTGAAAGTTCTGCCGAAACAGATCGACGAGCTGACTGTAACCGCTGCCATGAAAGACCTTGCAGACCAGCGCGCCCTGCGGCCGCAAGTGGGCTCGTGAAAATTCAATAGCCAGCTCGACCAGATGTTCGATGCGCGCCGCATCGGTGATCTCGACTCCGGACAGATTGGGGGCCATATCGGACACCACCACGTCCACTAGCTTGCCCTCCAGCGACTGAACCAACTCGGCCAGCACGGACTCCTCGCGGAAATCGCCCTGGATGAAGGTCACGCCCTCGATCGGCTCGAAGTCGAGCAGGTCCAGCGCGATGATCGTGCCCTGCAACTGCCCGACCGCTGCGCCGCCGGCGCCCGCTTCCTTGGGCGCGAAACGCCGGCGGATGTACTGGCTCCAGGCCCCTGGCGAAGCGCCCAGATCCACCACGACCTGCCCCGGCCGCAACAGGGCCAGCGTCTCGTCGATCTCCTTGAGCTTGTAGGCAGCACGCGAGCGGTAGCCCTCTTTCTGGGCCTGACGGACGTACGGATCATGGACGTGATCGTTGAGCCACGCCTTGTTGACCTTCTTGCTCTTGGTATTGATCTTCATCGTGTGGGGATAATAGAGGGATGGCATCCATCCAACTGACTCCGGCCCAGCGCAAGGAACACCGCGCCGCGGCCCATCATCTCGATCCAGTCGTCCTGATCGGCTCCGAGGGACTGACTCCGGCCGTGCTCAAGGAGGCCGATACGGCCCTCAAGGCACACGGCCTGATCAAGGTCCGCGTCTTCAGCGACCAGCGCGACGAGCGCGAGGCCTTGCTTCACCGTCTCGCCGATGAACTCGGCGCAGCACCGATCCAGCATATCGGCAAGCTGCTGGTGCTGTGGCGACCGCTTCCTGAAAAGGTCGAGACCGACAGCCCTCACCGTGGGCCCGGTCCGCGCGTGGTCAAGGTGGTCAAGCCGGCCAAGAGCCCGACTCACCGCCCGCAGGTCAAGAAGCTGACGATTTACGGCAACGAACGCCTGACCGCTGGCGGCAACGTCAAGCGCGCCAAGAAGCGCGTGATCAGCGTCAAGAAGCGCGTTCAGGACTAAGTCCGTTCGACAGCCGGGGCATCGGCCTGCGGGCTGATTCTCCAGAGCAGAGCCAGCAGCAGCAGGCCCTTGACCGCGAAGATCGTGCTCGAGAGGCCGTGTAACAGGCCAAACCGCGCCCGGTCACCGGTCTCGCGGGCGGCCTCCATCATCGGCTGCAGGCCCCAATAGCCGAGCACGGTGCAAAACAGCGCGCCGAGCACCAGCCACAGCGTGACTGTCGGCACCCAGGACTGATCTCGAGCAGTCTCCGCACTCAGGCGGCGCTCGATCAGAACCAGCACTATGGCGGCAACCATGCCGACCGTGGCCTCGATGCGGAACATCCGCCCGGCGACCTGACCCGCCACGGCCCGCTCCAGCAAAGCAAATGCAGTCGGGGCCGCCACAGTCGCCAGGGTCACGATCACCCCGAGCCACAGCGCGACCAATAGCAGTCTCAGACGCAGGATGAGGGACATGGCCAGGGCTCCAGAGCGGGACTCAGCGGTCAGCAGTAACGGACTTCGAGGATCTCGTAGCTCTTGACGCCACCCGGGGCCTGCACGTGCGCCACATCCCCGGCTTCCTTGCCAATCAAAGCGCGCGCAATCGGCGAACCCACAGAGATTCGTCCTGCCTTCAGATCGGCTTCGTCCTCGCCGACGATCTGATAAGTGACGGCGTCGCCCGATTCTTCCTCTTCCAGATCGACCGTGGCGCCGAACACCACGCGCCCCCCGGCATCCAGGGTTGTCGGATCAATGACCTGCGCCACCGACAGCTTGCCCTCGACCTCGAGGATGCGGCCCTCAATGAAGCCTTGCTTGTCCTTGGCCGCATCGTATTCAGCGTTTTCGGACAAATCGCCTTGGGCGCGCGCCTCGGCGATGGCGTTGATGACCGCCGGGCGATCAACGGTCTTGAGGCGATGCAGTTCCTGCTTGAGCAGTTCAGCGCCGCGCTTGGTCAGTGGAATAGTGGCCATGATGTCGTTCGATCGGGAAAAAAAGGAACCGCCACCGGCGGTTGGCCGGTGGCGGCATCAAGGTCAGTGTCTGGCAGGAACTCTCGGCCTCAAACCGGGAGATCCCTGCACGGCAGTCAGATCAACTCGGCGTGCATCTCCTGCAGCGAGTACACCGTCAGATCCGATTGATGCTTGAGCGCCTCGGTGGCAGCCTCGCAGCCGGCCATCGTCGTGTAGTAAGTGACGCGGTTGGCCAGCGCGGCGGTCCGGATGTAGCGCGAATCCGCGATCGCCGTGCGGGTCTCGTCCACCGTAGTGAACACCAACTGCACTTCGCCGCCCTTGATCAGGTCGGCAATGTGCGGGCGACCGTCCTTGATCTTGTTGACCACGCGGACGGGCACACCGACCGCAGCAATCGCCGCCGCCGTGCCCTTGGTGGCGATGATGCCAAAGCCAAGTTGATGCAGTTGCACAGCCACCGCAGCGGCCCGAGCATGCTCATTGGCCTTGACCGAGATCACCACATTGCCCTGGATCGGCAGACGCGAACCGGCGCCGAGCTGGCTCTTGAGCATCGCCTCACCGAAAGTACGGCCAGCGCCCATCACTTCCCCGGTCGAACGCATTTCCGGGCTCAGGATCGGATCAACCCCCGGGAACTTGTTGAACGGGAACACCGCTTCCTTGACGCTGAAGTACGGCGGCACCACCTCGTGCGGCGCCTTGCCGCCCAGACCGGTCTGGTCCGACAGCTTCTGGCCGGCCATGCAGCGCGCGGCGATCTTGGCGAGTTGCTGCCCCGTCGCCTTCGACACGTATGGCACCGTGCGCGAGGCGCGCGGGTTGACTTCGAGCACATAGACCGTGCAGGCATCGAGGCCACCGGTCACGTCGCCCTGGACTGCGAACTGCACGTTCATCAGGCCGATCACCTTGAGGGCCTGAGCCATCAGGGCAGTCTGTCGGCGCAGTTCATCCTGCAGTGCTGCCGACAGGGTGTAGGGCGGCAGCGAGCAGGCCGAGTCGCCCGAATGGACGCCCGCTTGTTCGATGTGCTCCATGATGCCGCCGATCATCACCGCGCCGCTGGCATCAGCGATGCAGTCGACGTCGACCTCGACGGCGTCATCGAGGAAGCGGTCGAGCAGCACCGGCGACTTCTCGGACACGCGCACGGCCTCGCGCATGTAGCGCTGCAGATCCTTGTCGCCGTGGACGATTTCCATCGCGCGGCCGCCCAGCACGTAGCTCGGACGCACCACGAGCGGATAGCCAATTTCGTTGGCCAGGGTCAGGGCCGCTTCTTCAGTGCGCGCCGTGCGGTTGGGCGGCTGCTTCAGACCCAGGGTGTGCAGCAGTTGCTGGAAGCGCTCGCGGTCCTCGGCGATGTCGATCGAATCGGGCGTGGTGCCGATGATCGGCACGCCGTTGGCTTCGAGGTCGAGGGCAAGCTTGAGCGGCGTCTGGCCGCCGTACTGCACGATTACGCCGACGGGCTTTTCCTTGTCGACGATCTCCAGCACGTCTTCCAGTGTCACCGGCTCGAAGTAGAGGCGGTCGGAGGTGTCGTAGTCGGTCGAGACGGTCTCGGGGTTGCAGTTGACCATGATGGTCTCGTAGCCGTCCTCGCGCATGGCCAGGGCGGCGTGGACGCAGCAGTAGTCGAACTCGATGCCTTGACCGATCCGGTTCGGGCCGCCGCCCAGCACCATGATCTTCTTGCGGTCGGTCGGCTGCGCTTCACATTCGCCGTCCAGCGTCTCGTAGCACGAGTACAGGTAGGCGGTCTGCGTGGCGAATTCGGCGGCACAGGTGTCAACACGCTTGTAGACCGGGCGCACGCCCAGCGCGTGACGCGCCTTGCGCACCTCGTGCTGGTTCGTGCCGAGCAATTTGGCCAGGCGACGATCCGAGAAGCCCTTTTGCTTGAGGAAGCGCAGCTCGGCCGCCGACAGGCTGGCCAGCGAACGACCGCCCAGCTGCTTTTCGGTCGCGACGATCTGCTCAATCTGGGCCAGGAACCACGGATCGATCGCGGTTTCCTCGAAGATCTCGTCCAGCGACATGCCGATCCGGAATGCATCCCCGACGAAGAGAATGCGCTCCGGACCCGGATTGCTGATCTCCTCAAGGATTTCCTCGCGATCGACTTCCTTGCAGGAAGTGCGCTCGGTCAGGCCGTCGATGCCGGTTTCCAGACCACGCAGCGCCTTCTGGAACGATTCCTGGAAGGTGCGACCCATCGCCATCACCTCGCCGACCGACTTCATCTGCGTCGTCAGGTGCGGATCGGCCTCGCGGAACTTCTCGAAGGCGAAGCGCGGGATCTTGGTGACGACGTAGTCGATTGAAGGCTCGAAGGACGCCGGCGTGGCACCGCCGGTGATGTCGTTCTTGAGCTCATCAAGCGTGTAGCCCACCGCCAGCTTGGCGGCGATCTTGGCAATCGGGAAACCGGTGGCCTTGGAGGCCAGCGCCGAAGAACGCGACACGCGCGGGTTCATCTCGATCACCACCATGCGGCCGTCGCGCGGGTTGATCGAGAACTGCACGTTGCTGCCTCCGGTATCGACGCCGATCTCGCGCAGGATCGCGATCGAGGCGTTGCGCAGCAACTGGTATTCGCGGTCGGTGAGCGTCTGAGCCGGCGCCACGGTGATCGAGTCACCGGTGTGGATGCCCATCGGGTCGAGGTTCTCGATCGAGCAGACGATGATGCAGTTGTCCGCCTTGTCGCGGACCACTTCCATCTCGTATTCCTTCCAGCCGATCAGCGACTCTTCGATGAGCAGTTCGTTGGTCGGCGAGAGGTCGATGCCGCGCTTGCAGATCTCTTCAAATTCTTCCGGGTTGTAGGCGATGCCGCCGCCGGTGCCGCCGAGCGTGAAGCTCGGGCGGATCACCATCGGGAAACCCGAGCCGCCGATCTCGGCCTGGATGCTCTTCTGCACCGCCCAGGCTTCTTCCATCGAGTGAGCGATACCCGACTTGGCCGAGCCCAGGCCGATCGAGGTCATCGCGTCCTTGAACTTGAGGCGGTCCTCGGCCTTCTCGATCGCGTGCTCGTTGGCGCCGATCATCTCGACGCCGTACTTGGCCAGCACGCCGTGCTTGTGCAGGTCCAGGGCGCAGTTAAGCGCGGTCTGGCCACCCATGGTCGGCAGGATCGCGTCCGGGCGCTCCTTGGCGATGATCTTTTCGACCACCTGCCAGGTGATCGGCTCGATATAGGTGACGTCGGCCGTAGCCGGGTCGGTCATGATCGTGGCCGGATTCGAGTTGACCAGAATGACCTTGTAGCCCTCTTCGCGCAGCGCCTTGCAGGCCTGGGCGCCGGAGTAGTCGAACTCACAGGCCTGGCCGATGATGATCGGGCCGGCGCCGATGATGAGGATGGATTTCAG
>DALYHR010000121.1:0-6660 GCA_031970775.1 Burkholderiaceae bacterium
GAGCAGCTGGGGCTGGCCGTCGATCACCAGCAGCGCCTTGTCACCCATTCGACCGCCCAGCGACAGAGTCTGAGCGGGAGCAGGCGGACCCGTCAGCAGCATCAGCAGAGCTGTGGCTGCCAGGCACGCCGTTCCGGGTTTGGGCTTAGTCACGGAAGTTGTTGAAGGACAGCGGGGCGTCGGTGATGTCCTTCTTGAGCAGTGCGATGGCCGCTTGCAGATCGTCGCGCTTGCCGCCAGTGACGCGCACCGTATCGCCCTGGATGCTGGCCTGCACCTTGAGCTTGCTGTCCTTGAGGGCCTTCTGGATCTTTTTGGCCAGATCGCTTTCGATGCCGGCCTTGACCACCACCTTCTGCTTGAGCTTGTCGTGGCTCATCTTCTCGGGCTTGGCCGAGGTGTCGAGAAAACGGATATCGACGCCGCGCTTGCTCATCTTGGCCAGCAGGATGTCGGTGACCTGCTGCAGCTGGAAGTCGCTGTCGGCAAACAGGGTCAGTTCCTTGTCCTTGAGCTCGATGCGGGCGTCGCTGCCCTTGAAGTCGAAGCGGGTGCCGATCTCCTTGCTGGACTGGTCGACGGCATTCTTGACCTCGACGAGATTCGGTTCGAGGACGGTATCAAAACTGGGCATGGTGATTGAATCGGTCAATGCCGGGCAGGGGCCCCGGTCGGGTTGGGGGAAAATTCTGCCATGCGCATCGAACATGGCGTCAGCCTGACGCCCTACAACACCCTCGGGCTGCCCGCCGTGGCCGCCACGCTGATCCGAATCGAATCGGAGGCGGACGTCCGACGCGTCGTCGATCACCCCGACTTGGGCCGGGCGCCGAAGCTGATTCTGGGCGGCGGCAGCAATCTGGTGCTGACCCGCGATGTCTCGGCCTGCGTGCTCAAGGTCGAGGTTAAAGGCCGACGCCTGATCGAGACCCGTGACGATGCCTGGATCATCGAAGTCGGTGCCGGAGAGACCTGGCACGAACTGGTCGCCTGGACGCTGGAGCAGGGCTGGCCCGGGCTGGAGAACCTGGCTCTGATTCCCGGCACGGTCGGCGCGGCCCCGGTGCAGAACATCGGCGCCTATGGGCTGGAAGTGGGCGAGCGCATCGAGTCGGTCGAAACGGTTGATCTGATGACCGGCCGCACCGTGGTGCTCGACGCACGGCGCTGCCGCTTCGGCTATCGCGACAGCCTGTTCAAGCAGGAACTGGCCGGCAAAAGCGTGATCACCCGGGTGCGCTTTCGCCTGCCGCGCCCCTGGCAGCCGGTGCTGGGCTATCTGGATCTGCAGCGCCGCGTCGAGGAGACCGGCATTCTGCAGCCCGACGCCCGGCAGATCTTCGACTGGGTTTGCGCCATTCGCCGCGACAAGCTGCCCGACCCGGCGGTGCTGGGCAACTGCGGCAGCTTCTTCAAAAACCCGGTGGTCTCCGCCGAGGTGTGCCGCGACATCATCGCCCGCGATCCGCATCTGGTGCACTACCCGCTGCCCGACGGACAGTTCAAGCTCGCGGCCGGCTGGCTGATCGATGCCTGCGGCTGGAAGGGAAAATCGATCGGTCGAGCCGCGGTGCACGATCGACAGGCGCTGGTGCTGGTCAACCGGGGCGGCGCGCGCGGGGCGGAAATCCTGACGCTGGCGCAGGCGATTCAGGCCAGTGTGCGCAACCGCTTCGGCATCGATCTGGAGCCCGAGCCGGTCTTTGTCGGCGGCTGAGTCAGGGATTGGGTTGCGGATCGAAGACGGCGCCTTCGATCTCCAGCGGCGGCAGAATCCGCTCGACTTCGACCGGGGCGACTCCGCGCAACAGATCCAGCCGCAGTGCAGCGGTGTAGGACAGATCGATGATCCGGCCCGGCACGAAGGGGCCGCGGTCGTTGACGCGGACCACCACCTCGCGTCCGTTGGCCGGGTTGCGCACCCGCGCATAGCTCGGCAGCGGCAGGGTCGGGTGCGCGGCTGTCATGGCGTACATGTCGTAGATCTCGCCACTGGCGGTCGGACGGCCGTGGTAGGCGGTGCCGTACCACGAGCCCAGCCCCTTTTCGATCAGCGTCGCGGTGGCGGGCAGAGGCTCGAAGCGCTGCCCACCCAGTGCGTAGGGCTTGTTCGGTCCGCCCGCGCGGATCGGCTCGAAACGAGGCACCGCGTCGGGGATCTGATCGAGGTTGGGCGGCGGATGGGCCGGAGGGCCATCCCGACCGCCTCCGAGACCGGCACACCCGGCCAGCAGGCAGATCGCCCCCGCCAGCCCGAGCCACCTTCCGGCCGATCCAGGCCTGAGTCGCATCGATCCGGCGTCAGAACTTCTGAGCAATCGACAGGCCGACCCCGGCAGAGCGGGGCACCGACCCGTTGGAGGTTGCGTTGGTCTCGGCGCTGGTGATGAAGTCGAGGTTGAGTGCACCCCAGCTGATGCCCAGGCCGTAGCTGGTCAGCCCGGATCCAACCAGGTTGTGCCGATAGCCCAGACGGATGCTTGGGGCGATGTACCCGAGGACGCGGCCGATCAGAGTGTCGTAGCGATCGCCGTTGTAGCTCGCCGACAAGGTGACGATCTTGCGCGGTTCACCGACGAAATCGGTGGTTTCGTTGAGCGCCGTGCTGCCCTGCAGCAGCCAGCGCTGGTTTTCGCTACGCACGGCGCCCTCGACCACCACATGCGGCTTGAGATTGACGGCGGCGTCCATTTCGACCTTGCCCTGAGCGGCCAGACTGGCCGCAGCGTCGCGGTTGGCGACATTGGGGTCGTCCCAGACACTGGGATAGCGCAGCGACGGGTTGTTGAGGTTGTAGAGCGTGGCGCCGAGTTGGTAGTTCTCGGCATGCCAGGTCGCGCCGACATCGATGCCGAAGGCACCGACCTGACGTTGATAGGCCGCCGAATCCATATTGCTGATCGACACCGAGTTGCCATTGGCGTCGACCAGGGCCGCGACCTGGCGCACCAGCTTGGCCTCGTAACCATTGAAGCGGACGCCGATATCGATCTGGCTGACCGGCAGGAAGGGGGAGAGCAGGGCGGTCGCTCCCGGCACGCGGGTCAACGGCGTGGCATAGCCCAGGCTGGTGTGACGGACCAGGGCGGAGCGGATATCGACGGCTGTTGCCGTCGTCACGGCATAGCTGGTCGTCATCGTGTTGCCCGGCGTATTGAGCGAATTGACGACTGCGGTGACCGTGGCCTGATCACTGACACCGAGCTGCCCCATCAAGCCATTGAGTGCGCTTTGCTGGGATGCCGGTGTCGTCGCGTTTTGCAGCGTCGTCAACTGGGCGGCCAACCCTGCGGTGGGGACGTGGATCTGGTTGTCATTGACACTGGGGTCATTGCTGGCGAACTTCACCAGAACGTTGGCATCCGAGGTGCGCATGCGCGCGCCGCCCTGGGCCTGCAAGGCCATGTTCAGGCTCCAGACGCCGGGCAGCGTTTCCTTGCTGCGAATCAGCACCGGCGATAGCAGCGAGGCCTGCATCATCACGCTGCCTCGGGCGCCGCGGTCGAGCAGCGGCAGGAAGCGCTGATTGATCTCATCCACCACCGCCTGGGCCTGGGCGGCTGAATTCGAGGTCTTGGCTGCATCAACCTTGGCCTTGAGGGCATCGGCTTCCTGCTGCAGGTTGTCGATGGGCCCCATCTCGAACTGACCACCGACCTGGAACAGGCTCATGCGGAAATGGTCGTCCGCATCGATCAGCTTTTCGGCATTGGCCGGGTTGAACAGGGCCGAGTACAGGTTGGAGCGGTTGAAACCCGGTCCGACCGTCAGGCTGTAGCCGGGGGAGCCCAAAGACTGATTGGCCTGGGCCGACTGGACCGGCAACAGCACCCCGGCGGCCAGCAGTGCGGACAGCAGCGGGGTCAGGGGGGACGACGACTTGAACGGGCTCATGACTTCTCCTCGAAAGGCATGCTCACGATACCAGTCCGGATTTGTGCTGCGAACCCCCAACCGTGAAGGTTTTAGCGCTGGATCAGCACTCAAACTGTTCCCAGGCCTGAATCGCCTCGGCGGCGTACATCAGTGCCGGGCCACCGCCCATATAGACCGCCACCGCCAGGGTTTCGTCGAATTCGGCGCGGGACGCACCCAGGCGCTTAAGGGCCTTGACGTGAAAGCCGATACAGCCGGCGCAGCGCTGGCTGACCCCGATGGCCAGTGCCATCAGTTCCTTGTGTTTCTCGGACACGGCCCCCTCGGCCATCGCGCCCTGGGCCATCGCCGTGAAGCCTTGCATCGTGGCCTTCTGCGACTGTCGCAGCGGGCTGAGTTGCTTGCTGATCTGCTGGGTGAGTTCGGGGTACTGCGTGTTCGACATGGAATGCTTGAGGGTGAGAGAAACCCCCGAGTGTATTCAAGGGGTCGGTATTAACCCTGATATTGATCAAGCCTGAGCAGCCAGATCGACCCAGACCGGGGCGTGATCGCTGGGGCGCTCATTGCGTCGCGGGGCCTTGTCGATGGTGCAGCCGCTCACCTGAGCGCGCAGCGCCTCCGAGACCAGGATGTGATCGATGCGCAGGCCCTGGTTCTTGCGGAAGGCTAGATTGCGGTAGTCCCACCAGCTCCAGCTCTTGGGCGCCTGCTCGAACAGCCTGAAGGCGTCGACCAGACCCAGGGCGATCAGGTCACGGAAGGCCTGGCGCTCGATCTCGGTGCAGTGAATTTGCCCGGCCCAGCCCACCGGGTCATAGACGTCGCGGTCTTCCGGTGCGATGTTGAAATCCCCCATCAGCACCAGGTGAGGGTGCTCGCTCAGCTCGGCGCGCAGCCAATCGGTCAACGCGGCCAGCCAGGCGCGCTTGTAGACGAACTTATCGCTGTCCGGGGCCTGCCCGTTGGGAAAGTAGGCGCCGATCACCCGCAGCGCTGGCCGGCTGTCCGGGCGGATCGTGGCGCCAATCACGCGCGCCTGTTCGTCCGCGAAGCCGGGGATGTTGCGCACCACCGCCTCGATCGGGTGACGGCTGATCAGTGCCACACCGTTGTAGGTTTTCTGGCCGAACCAGGACGCTTGCCAACCCGCGGCGGCTAGCTCTTCGGCTGGAAATTTGTCGTCGGTGAGCTTGGTTTCCTGGAGCACCAGGGCGTCTGGACGTGCCGTGCCAAGCCAGTCCAGCACCTGGGGCAGGCGTACCGACAGGGAGTTGACGTTCCAGGTGGCGAGTCGAAGCGGTGTGGCAGTCATTCGGGGTCTTAATCAAGCTTGCGTCATACTGACGCTGATTGGATGTCAAACGAGATCACGATGAAGACTCTGTGTCTGGGCCTGCTGCTGTTTCTGGGGCCCCACGCTGCCAGGATGATGGCCGAAGACTGGCGCCGGCGACAGATCGACCGGTTCGGTCTGCAGCGCTGGAAGGCCGCTGTCTCGCTAATATCCCTGGGCGGTTTGGCGCTGATCGTGATTGGGTATGGGCAGGCCCGAGCCGAGCAGTCGGATCTCTGGCTGGTGCCGACCGGTGCGCGCCATCTGGCCGCCCTGCTGACCCTGCCGGCGCTGGTGCTGATCACTGCGGCCTACGTGCCGCGGTCGCGGCTGCATAGCCGCCTGGGCCACCCGATGCTGTTGGGCACGGCGATCTGGGCCTTTGCGCATCTGCTGGCCAATGCCCGACCTGCCGAGTTACTTCTGTTCGGCAGCTTTCTGGCCTGGTCCGGCTCTGCCTTCTGTGCGGCGCGTAGGCGCGATCGACGCGATCACCTTCAGCAAGCCCCCGCCCTGGCGGGGCGGGATGCGCTGTCGGCGCTGATCGGTCTGGGGCTGTGGATTGCCGTGGTTTTCTGGCTGCATCCCCTGTGGATCGGCACCCGGCCCCTGGGCTGAACGAAAGCGCAGGCTTTCAGGAGCCGCCAGGCTCCTCCGTGAATCAGACGTGCAGCATGGCCGCGATGCCCAGGGCGATGCCAATGCCTGCCGTGCCGAACATGCCCCACTCCAGCCACTTGCGGCGAGCCAGCAGCGCGATAGCCGCCAGCGCGATCGCCACCTGCAGGGCGGTGGTGGCCTGAGCCCAGCGGTGATGCAGGTGCATCTGATCGTCGGACTTGTGATCCCAGTCCTTCGATTCCGCCTCAAGCCCGTCGGCCACGGTCTTGATATCGGCCTTCTCCTTCTTGTAGCGGTCGATTTCCTGGCGATAAGTGTCCTTGCGGTCCTCGGGCACCAGGGCGACGGCCAGTTCAGCGAGGTTTTGCTTGCTGCTCTTGGACTGGTAGTAGTTCCACTGGTTGGACGCCTCGGTCTTCTTGATCGCGGCGTTGTTTTTGTAGAGGCTGGCGTTGGCCTGGGTGGCTCCGCCCATGTACGAGAACAAGGCGCCGACGGTGGCAAGGATCGCCGTGGTCACGGCGATCTGGCTGGCAAAGCGGTCGTTTTCACCGTGTCCGCCTCCGTGCGAGGCGTGTTCGACTGCGTGGTCATGGGGACCATGGACGTGGAAACCGTGTCCGGACATGCGGATCTCTCCTGTTCAGCGAAGTTGGCGTTGGTAGGTGACGAAGGAAAAACCGAATTCGTTGGGTGGGGCTGCACGGTGCCGTTCGCGTGACACCTCTTGAAAGTCTTTGCGATCCCACTCAGGGAAATGCGCATCGCCCTGCAGTGAAGCTTCGATCTCAGTCAGAACGAGCCTTGCAGCGTAAGGCAGACACTGT
>DALYHR010000122.1:0-3715 GCA_031970775.1 Burkholderiaceae bacterium
GGCCGAGCCGGCCGGTGTTGGCCTCAAAGCCCTTGCACAGCCACACCACCGCGCAATTCGCACTGATCGGAGCCTGGTTGATGCGTTCCAGGGTCTCGCGCAGGCCGGCCAGCGGGGTGGCGACGACGATCAGGCCGCTGGGGAGGCCGGCGTGACTGCCCTCGGCCGCGGCATGCCAGAGTGCCGTGCTGAAGTCGCTCTCGATCTCCAGATCGGGCGGCATCTCGACGCCCGGCAGATAGCGGTCGTTGACGCGCTGCCGGTCCAGGGATTCGGCCTGTACCGGATCGCGCACCCACAGCACCGTCGGGTGGTGGGTGGCAGCGCGGATGGCCATGGCCGTGCCCCAGGCACCGGCTCCGAGCACGCTGATGCGCATCGTCGTCAGACCGCGAGGAGGATCGAACGAGGCTCTCAGGACACCTGGCCGCTGGCCAGGGCCTGCTGCTGGGCCTCGTACATGGCCTGGAAGTTGACTTCGGCCAGATGCACCGGCGGGAAGCCGGCGCGGGTGACCATGTCGGAGACGACGGCGCGCAGATACGGGTAGACGATGGTCGGGCAGGCGATCGCCAGCACCGGCTGAATTTGATCGTCGGGGATGTTGCGCAACTCGAAGATGCCGGCTTCCTTGGCTTCGATCAGGAACAGCGTGCGGCCTTCAAGCTGTGTGGTGACGGTGGCCACCACGGCCACTTCGTACAGACCTTCCTCGATCGGCTGAACCTCGATGCCGAGGTTGACATCCACCTGCGGCTGCCCCTGCTGGGTCAGGATCTGCGGTGAATTGGGCTGTTCCAGCGACAGGTCCTTGAGGTAGACGCGCTGAATCTGGAACACGGGCTGATCGGACATGGTGGGCCTTTTGAGGGGGAAATTCGAGCGCCGGATTATGGCCCAGACCCCCCGCGTATCGGCGGAGCAACAAGTGTGCTGAGATGCACGTCCGCCCCGGTTCCGGTTGCGTCCTGACGCTCGCGGGCCCGGTGGGCGGGGGATACTTGCGCGCCCGTCCGGACCCCTCCCTTTCATTCCTTGCCTGCGAAGCCTGTCTGCTGCCTATGACCACCCTGACCGTGATCCGCCATGGAGAAACCGACTGGAATCGTCTCCACCGGTTTCAGGGGCAGCTGGATGTCAGCCTCAATGACATTGGCCGGGTGCAGGCCGAGCGCGTCGCGCTGGCGCTGGCGGGGGAGCGTTTTGATCATCTGATCTGCAGCGATCTGCTGCGCACCCGGCAGACCGCCGAACCGCTGGCGCAGCGGCTGGGCTTGGTCGTCGAGACCGATACCCTGTGGCGTGAACAGTGCTTCGGGGTGCTCGAAGGTCTGGATGTGCCGACCATCAAGACCCATTACCCCGAGTTGTGGGCGGCCTGGATCCGCCACGAGGCCGACTACGCCCTGCCGGGCGGCGAGAGCGTGCGCACTTTCAACGCCCGCATCGTTGCAGCGGTGGAAGAGCTGGCGCAGCGCTACCCGGGTCGTCGTCTCGTCGTGGTCACCCACGGCGGGGTGCTGGACATGCTCTGGCGCATGGCGCACCGCCTGCCGCTGAGCGGCCCGCGCGACTGCGCCATCCCTAACGGCGGCATCAATCGGCTGTGCTGGAGCGCCGGAGCGCTCGACATCGTCGAGTGGGCCGACGACCGGCATCTGGCCGGGCTGCCCGCGCAGCCCTCGACCGTGCCGGCCAGTCGCTTTAGTTCGTCGCCGCGACAGGCTGGATCGACGCCACAGGTTCAGGCGCCAGCAGTGTTCCAGCTCGCAGAGACTTGACCGTCGCCAGCACCAGACCCAGGATCACCAGCGAAGTCAGCGCCAGCAGCGTCGTGCCGAAAAAGGCCATCGGCGTGCCCGGGGTCGACAGGCGCAGCGTCAGGGCGGTCAGGGCTGCCATCGGGAACGACATGCCCCAGTGCACCGGCGAGAACGCCTGACCGGCGATGCGCAGTACCTGCGTGCCGACCCACAGGAAG
Organism: Burkholderiaceae bacterium; assembly: GCA_031970775.1. Classification (GTDB taxonomy): domain Bacteria; phylum Pseudomonadota; class Gammaproteobacteria; order Burkholderiales; family Burkholderiaceae_C; genus Sphaerotilus. The sequence goes on from DALYHR010000122.1 coordinate 1,982, forward strand.
GTGAACATCGCCACCCCCCACAGCACCCAGCCCAGCAGCGCCGGGGCGCCCAGCTGCAGCACCGCCAGGCCGCTGACTGCCGGCGGGGCGATCAGGATGAACTGCGTCGGCATCAGCCGCTCCGGCCAGAAGCCGTTGACCAGGATGCGCACCATCAGCAGCACCAGCACCACCGGCCAGAACACCAGCCCGATGCCGAACTGGGCCGCCGACCACTCGGCGTGACCTAGGGGCACACCGGCCAGAGGCGCCAGCACGTTGCCGACCACCGGAATGAACAGCGCCGGCGTGATGCTGGCCCACTGCAGACCACCGGCCTGCTGCGGCCGCCACCAGCGGCTCAACACCCAGGCGGTGACGAAGACCTGCGACAGGCTGCCGATCCACCACAGGACGCGCGCCGGCTCGTTCGGGCCGAACAGCGCCACCGCCACCGTGGCCAGCAGCAGGAGCGCGACGGGCAGCGTAGCGATGAAGGTGTGGCGCACCGGGTGGCGCCGGTCTTCAGCCCAGGCCTCGGGATACCGTTGCCCACGCAGCACCGTGGCGGCAGCCAGCACGGCAAACAAGGCAACAGCGACGGCGCCGATCGCCCAGGCCAGCGCTCCGGCCGGGTCGCCCATCGAGGGCACGGCGCGATGCCAGGCCAGTGACAGGCCGGACAGTCCCATGACGATGGCGTAGAAGCCGGGGCCCATGAATTTCAGCGGTGTGGAAGGTCGGGACATGGCGGGGTGAGTACGGTAGGAAAACGGCGCCAAGGATACCCACTGCCGTACGGCAGCGTCGATCCTGGGACATCCCGGGGGCGGCGGGGAACCGGACCCCGGGCTCAGGTGGCTTCGAGCAGCGCGTTGACGAAGGACTCGCGCGAGCGGCCCGAGAAGGCGTGGTTGCGGCGGCGCTCTTCGCCGATGGTCGACACGGTGCGGCCCTCCAGGTCGTGACCGGGAAAGACCAGGGTCTCACCCGGCAGGGTGAACAGCCGGGTGGTGACGCTGTCGTACATCGCGCCGGCATCCGAGCCGGGGTCGCCGCAGGGCGGGCAGCCGCCCAGGTGCAGGGCGTCGCCGCAGAACAGCCGGTCGCGCCACAGGAAGCTGGCCGAACAGGGCGTGTGGCCCGGGGTGGCGATCACGGAGAGCGTTTCCTGGCCGAAGCGAATCAGCTCCCCGTCCTTCAGCAGGTGATCGCGCGGGTCGGCGGCGACCTCGCCGGGCCGGCCCAGCCGCAGCCGGGTTGCGTCGGGGCCGAAGGCTTCGAGCGGAAAGCGGACGCGTTCCGGGTCGTTGAGATGCCGGTGGGTGCGCAGCACCGCCTGCAGCTTCAGGCCCTGCTCGTGCAGCAGCGCGGCCAGCAGCACGCGGTCGTCGGGCAGCGGGTCGATCAGCAGGGCGCGGCCGGCCTGCCGGTCGGCCAGCACGTAGGTCAGCGCGCTGCGCCGGGCATCGAACAGTTGTCGGAAGAAGACGGGGTCGTGGCAGGACATGGGCCGGGCATTGTTCGGGCTTCCCCGAGTGGTGTCTCTGGGGTGGATCAATGCCGGCGCGATTCAGCGTTCTCGCCCCACAGGGCGTTGAGGATGGCGAGCAGCACGGCAAAGCCGATGCCGAGAATCCAGGCGAAGTACCACATGGCGGGTCAGGTCGAGAAGAAGGGGGTGACGCCACCCGGACAGGTGGCGTCGGGACATAGACAGATAGAAGCTAGGTTCCCGGGCTCGGTAAGGGATAG
>DALYHR010000122.1:3815-6603 GCA_031970775.1 Burkholderiaceae bacterium
TGCGCCACGGTGACCGTGCCGCGCATCACCCGGTAAGCCCAGCCGGTATAGAAGATGATCAGAGGCAGAAAGACCGCGGCAGCCACCAGCATGATCGTCAGCGTCAGCGGGCTGGAGACGCTGTCCCAGGCGGTCAGGCTGGCCGAGGGCACGCTGGAGCTGGGCATCACGAAGGGGAACATCGAGACGCCGGCGGTGCCGATCACGCCGGCCATCGCCAGCGACGAGGTCACGAAGGCCCAGCCGGTGCGGCCGGCAAAGCCCAGGGCCAGGGTCAGCATGCCGGCGATGAACACGGTCGAGGGCACCAGCCACAGCAGCGGCCAGCGGGCGTAGTTCTGCAGCCAGGCGCCGGCCGAGCGCACCACGGTCTTGTTCAACGGGTCGGGCAGGCTGCCCGGCTCACCGCCGGCGGTGATCACATAGCCATCGATGGCGTTGCCCAGCCACAGGCCGGCCAGCGCAAAGCTGATCAGCAGCAGCAGGGCGGCGGCAGCAGCGGCCTTGAGCGAGCGCTCGCGCACGGCCTCCTCGGTGCGGTGGGCGAGGTAGATGCCGCCGTGCATCGTGATCATCGCCGAGGCCACCACGCCCGACAGCAGGGCGAAGGGGTTGATCAGCTCGGCAAAACTTCCCGTGTAATGCGGCACCAGGAAGTCATCGAGATAAAAGGGCACCCCTTGCAGCAGATTGCCGAAGGCGATGCCAAACACCAGCGGAGGCACCGTTCCGCCGATGAAAAGTCCCCAGTCCCAGGTCTGACGCCAGAGCGGGTGCTGGATCTTGCTGCGGTAGTCGAAGCCGACCGGACGCAGGAACAGCGCCCACAACACCGCCAGCATCGCCCAGTAAAAGCCCGAAAAGGCGGTGGCGTAGACCAGCGGCCAGGCGGCGAACAGCGCGCCGCCGGCGGTGATGAACCAGACCTGGTTGCCGTCCCAGTGCGGGCCGACGGTGTTGATGACGACGCGGCGTTCGTCATCGCTGCGGCCGACGAAGGGCAGCAGCGTGCCCACGCCCATATCGTGGCCGTCCATGATGGCGAAGCCGACGAGCAGCAGGCCCACCAGCAGCCACCAGATCACCTTGAGGGTGGTGTAGTCGATCATGTGAATTCCTGCGGGGGGCTTAGTGGTGGGCTTCCATGTCGTAGCGGCCGGTGCCGAGGCTGCCGGGGCCCAGACGGGCGAAGCGGATCATCAGCGCCATCTCGATGATCAGCAGCACGGTGTAGAAGGCGACGAAGCCAGCCAGCGAGCCGTACAGGTGGTCCACACTCAGGGTTGAGACCGATAGATGGGTCGGCAGCACGCCGTAGATCGTCCAGGGCTGGCGGCCGTACTCGGCGACGAACCAGCCGAGTTCACAGGCCAGCCACGGCGCCGGCAGCATCAGCACCGCCCAGCGCAGCAGCCAACGCTGCTCGCCACAGCGCACTTTCAGGGTTGACCAGAACGAGGCGACGAACAGCAGCAGCATGCCCATGCCCAGCGCGACCATGCCGCGGAAGCCCCAGAACAGCGGCGCGACCTTCGGGATCGTCTCGCGGGCGGCGCGGCTGATGATCTCCGGCGTGGCTTCGTCCATCGAGCGCACGTACTTGCGCAGCAGCAGCCCGAAGCCGAGGTCGGCCTGATGGGCCTTGAGCATCGCTTCGGCCTCGGCGTCCTGACGGTTGCGGCGCAGGCGCTCCAGACCCTTGACCGCCTCGATGCCCGAGACGATCCGTTCGCGGTTGTGCTCGACGATCTCCCGGATGCCGGGGATCTCCTTGTGGATCGAGCGGGTGCCGATCAGGCCCATCACCCAGGGCACTTCGATCGCCCAGTCGTTCTTCATCTCGGCCTCGTTGGGCCAGGCGATCAGGTTGAACGAGGCCGGAGCCGGTTCGGTCTCCCACATCGCTTCCATCGCCGCCATCTTGGTCTGCTGCGCTTCGGCCACGGTGTAGCCCGACTCATCGCCCAGCACGATCACCGAACAGGCCGAGGCCAGACCGAAGGCGGCGGCGACGCGATAGCTGCGGCGGGCGAACTCGACGTTGCGGCCCTTGAGCAGGTACCACGACGAGATCGACAGCACGAACATCGCGCCGGTGACGTAGCCCGCCGAGACGGTGTGGACGAACTTGGCCTGCGCATCCGGGTTGAACAGCATGGCGGCAAAGTCGGTCATCTCCATGCGCATGGTCTGCCAGTTGAACTCGGCGCCGACCGGGTTTTGCATCCAGCCGTTGGCGATCAGAATCCACAGCGCCGACAGGTTGGTGCCCAGCGCCATCAGGATCGTCACCATCAGATGCTTCGGGCGGCTCAGCCGGTCCCAACCGAAGAAGAACAGGCCGATGAAGGTCGATTCCAGGAAGAAGGCCATCAGGCCCTCGATCGCCAGCGGCGCGCCGAACACATCGCCGACGTAGTGCGAGTAGTAGGCCCAGTTGGTGCCGAACTGGAACTCCATCGTGATGCCGGTGGTGACACCGAGCGCGAAGTTGATGCCGAACAACTTGCCCCAGAAGCGCGTCATGTCCTTCCAGACCACGTTGCCGGTCATGACATAGACGCTTTCCATGATGACCAGCAGCCAGGTCATGCCGATGGTCAGCGGAACGAACAGGAAGTGATACAGCGCGGTCACGGCGAACTGCAGCCGTGACAGGTCGACCAGTTGGTCGCTCATCGTGAAATCCCTCGGGGTAATGCGTTGGTGGCCAGGAAATGGGTTTCGACCGCTTGGGGGTCGGGATGGGTGCGGTGATCGCGCACCACGAACCACCACAGCAGCGTCA
>DALYHR010000123.1:0-6534 GCA_031970775.1 Burkholderiaceae bacterium
CGGCAATGGCGCCGGGGTGCCGGGCGAGAGTGACTGCGGCGTGATGAAGTCAGGGACGATCCAGGTCCGGCAGGGCTGCGACACGGTGCCGCTGGCCGAGCGGCGTTTCCCCTTTCCGCTCGATAGCCAGCTCAAGGCCGAGCACGGCCGTTGCAACGATCCGCAGCGCTGTGGCGACCGGCACGTGCTGGTGGTTGATCAGGGCAGTTGCCGGCTGTGGGAAAGCTATTTCGCCTATCAGGTCAATGGACGCTGGCAGGCCTATTCGACCGCATCCTGGGATCTGAACAGCCTGAAGATGCGGCCGGAGGGCTGGACCTCAGCGGATGCCGCGGGCCTGCCGATCCTGCCGCTGCTGGCCCGTGCCGACGAGGCCGAGGCCGGCGAGATTCGCCATGCGCTGCGTGTGACCTTCCGCGATGGGGTGCTCGACCGTCAGGCCGTCTGGCCGGCGACGCATGCCGCCGGCAATGTCGTCAAAGGCGGCATTCCGCTTGGGGCACTGCTGCGGCTGCGCAGCGACTTCCAGATCCCCTTCCACTGGAGCGCCCAGACCCGGGTGCTGGTGGCGGCGATGCAGCGCTACGGCCTGTATGTTGCTGATATCGGCTCGGATCTGTACGTTCAGGGCGAGCCCAGCGCACGCTGGGCTTCCTCGACGATCGATCAGATCCAGGGGCTGAAGATGAGCGATTTCGAGTTCGTCGATCTGCGCCGCATCACCGACGACCCGCATTTCATCCCCTTCTCGTATCGGGCGACCTGGTGAGGCCAGAACCGCCCGTCCGAGGGCAGATCACTTGACCGTGATCTTCTTGGTGACTGCGGGGGCGGCCTTCCAGTTGACATTGCCAGCCTGATTGGCCGTGATGGAGCAGCTGCCCTTGGCGATGCCCTTCACCACCATGCCGGAGACCGTGCAGACCGTGGCCGGCGTTGCCGTCAGGGTTACCGGCAGACCCGAGGAGGCGGCTGCGGTGATCGTGGCAGTCGGGGCCGTCTTGATCGTGATGGAGGCCGGGGCCGTCATCGTGATCTTTTGAGCCAGGGCGGTGGCCGGTGCGGGTGCCGGAGCAGGGACGGGCGCCGGTGCCGGCGTGGGGACCGGGGCCGGTGCGGGTGCAGGAGCCGGGGCGGGCGCGGGGGTCGGCGCGGGTGCTGCGCCAGCGGCCTCGATGGCACCGAGATCCAGGGCGGCGCCCTGCATCGTGCGCACCGAGCGCTGACCGTTGACGTCGATCTGATACAGCACCGGATGGGCACTGACGGCCGGCGGCGGCGCGATCGATGCGTCGATCAGCTTGCCGCCTGCGGTCGGCACCATGGTGGTCAGCGTGACCGGCGCTGTAGCGGCGCTGATCAGGTTGGCGGTGCCGTTGAGCAGCCCGTTGATCGGGTTGAAGTAATCCACCCAGCCGGTGTCGGTCCAGTTGCGGCCCAGATTGACAATGCCATCACTGACCCACGGAGCAGCGACGCCCTGCGATTGCGGCATACGCATTGCACGGCCGCCGGTCACGGTTTTGTCGTAGGCGAAGACGTTGTTGAAGACTTCCGCAGTTTCCAGGGTGGTGGAGAGCTGGAACAGCCAGGATTTCGATGCGCCGGTGATGTGCATCGAGTTGTTATAGAAGTACATCGTGCCCTGACGGAAGGTCGGTTCGCCCCAGGTCAGACCTGCGGCACTGCCGAAGTGGTCGCCGCCGTAGTGAATGGCGCTGCCGAGGCTGCCGTCGCGCACGATCAGGTTGCCGTAGACATAGGCAGTGCGGTAGGCCGGGTCGGCCATCGCCGTGACCGGGAAGTCCTGGGCTTCGACCAGATCGATCGCGTGGCCGCCGCCTTCGATCAGGTTGTAGCGCACCACGGTACCGACCGAGCGGTCCTTGATCGAGTGGCCCAGCGCCCCGGCCCGCAGCGGCCCGTAGCGGTTGAACTCGCTGACCAGTCCGACACTCTGGGTGTAGGTGCTGTGCTGCTGATCGAGGCCCGCCATGCCGTGGCCCCAGAAGTAGTTGCCGCTGATGCGGATATTGCTGGTGACCTCGACATTGCCCGGAGAGTCGATCGAGCGGCTGAAGACGCCCATCACGCAGTCGCTGATCTCGTTGTCAGCGATGGTGATGTTCTGGCCGCGGTGAATCCAGATGCCGGCACTGAAGTCGCGATAAGCCAGGGTTTGACCGAGTGCATTGGTGAAGGTGTAGCTCGGATGAGCGTGCCGCAGGGCTAGGCCGTCGATCTGGATGTACTTCGGTACATCGACGTTCCAGTTCTGCGTGACGTAGCGGTAGTTGATCATGATGATGCCGCGGGCCTGCATCAGATCTTGCGTGGTCACGCCCAGGGTCGGGTCGAGGATGGCGTTGCCGTACTCGTTTTGCAGCGTCGAGCGCGTCACGGCGCCGCGGCCGTCGATTTCAGGGCGAAGACCCGCGGCGTTGCGTACCCCGCAGATCCGCACCGGGGCCGCAGCCGTACCTTGAGCCGAGATGAACATCTTGCCGGTGTAGGGCGTCGGGCTGTACTCGATACGCACCGTGTCGCCGGGGCCGAGGCTCTCCCAGGGCACGCTTTCCAGCGTCGGATAAGCCAGGCCCGGGCCGACGTGATAGTCCTTGCCCAGCCCGGAGGGCACGCAGGGGCCGGGGCCGTTGAACATCGCCGCCGGAGGCGTGGTGGTGAAGGGCGCCGTCTGGGCTTGCGCTGAAGCCATGGCGGCCACCAGCGTGCTCAGGGCCAGGCCCGAGCGGCGCAGAAGACGGGGGGTGGAAGAAAAGAATGCCGCAGCCGAACTGCGGGCGCGACGATGCGTCCGGATCATGACCTGCCTCCCTGAAGGGCGTTATTTATTGCGGGTCATGTTACGAACGTGTTTTTTTCTGAATCTTAGTGACTGGATGTGTGGGGTTGTGAAATCCGTGAACCAGTTCACGGATTTTGGTGGATCGTGAATTAATGTCGCTTAAAAAAGCTAATTGGGTGGTTATTGGTGTTTATTTGTGCGGGTTTTCACGGATCTTTGCGGAATGCGGTGCCGCATTGGTGGGTGATTGGGTGTGTATGGCCTCCAGGCCCCCCAGATCCTGGGTGGAGTCTGTTACTGATCGGGCCGAGATAACGGCCGATCGGTCGATCTGGTAGCGCACGGGGTGGTCGGCTGCCGAGGCGGGCAAGGGCATGGAGGCACCGATCAGCGCGGAGTTGGGCAGGGGGCGCCAGGTCTGACTGTCGATCGGAGCCCGTGGGCCGCTGAGTTGCTGCTCCAGCCCCGTGACCTGGCCGCCGAGCTTCAGCCACGGGTTAGCGTTGTCCACCACGCTGGGGCTGATCCAGTTCCTGCCTAGCTTCAGGATGCCGTCGCCGCTCCAGGCCTTGCCAACCTCCTGACGCATGCGCAGGCTGCGGGTCGTCACCGCCGGGTCATGGACAAAGACGTTATTGAAGACCTCGGCGGTCTCCAGCGTGGTCGAGAGCTGAAACAGCCAGGAGCGCGGTCCGGTCGTGATGCGCACAGTGTTGTTGTAGAAGTACAGCGTGCCCTGACGGAAGATCGGTTCGCCCCAGCTCTTGCCGGGCGCGCTGTCGAAGTGGTCGCCGCCGTAGTGGATCAGGCTACCGGCCTCGCCGCGGTGGAGGATCAAGTTGCCGTAGACGAAGGCGCTGCGGTAGGCCGGGTCGGCCGTGGCAGCGCGTGGGAAATCCTCGGCCTCGACCAGATCGACAGCGTGGGCGCCAGCCTCGATCAGGTTGTAGCGCACCACCGTGCCGACTGAGCGATCCTTGATCGAGTGCCCCAGCGCATCCGGGTGCAGCGGGCCGTAGCGGTTGAACTCGATCGTGGTGCCGACGCTTTGCGTGTAGCTGCTGTGCAGCTTGTCATTGCCGGGCAGGCCGTGGCCATGGAAATGGTTGCCGCTCAAGCGCAGATCGCGTGTCAGTTCGAAGTCTCCTTCGTCGGTCGAGCGGCTGAACACGCCCATCACGCAGTCGTGGAGTTCGTTATCGGCGATCGTGATGTGGTGGCCACGCTGCACCCAGATGCAGGCACCGAAGTCGCGATAGCGCTGGGTATGGCCCTCAGCATCGCGGAACGAATCCTCCGGCCGCGCATGGCCGATCGCCAATCCGTCGATGCGGATGTGGCGCGGGTAGTCCTTCCATCCCTGGCGGTTGCGCAGTCGGTCGAGGATGACGATGCCACGCGCCTGCTGCAGCACCCGGTTTGAGACGCCAACCGATGCATCGACCTGTTCGCTGCCGAATTCAGCCGCCAGTTCGGCCCGGGTCAGGGCACCTCGGCCGTCGATTTGCGGGCGCTGACCCTCGGGGCCGCGCAGACCGCAGACCCGAACCGGAGCTTGCGCCGTACCCTGAGCGGCCAGCAGGATCTTGCCGCGGTAGGGGGTCGGGCTCCAGGCGATCCGCACCGTGTCGCCGGGGCCGAGGCTCTCCCAGGGCACGCTTTCCAGGGTCGGGTAGGGCTGTTCCGGCCCGACCTGGTAGTCCCGTCCCAGGCCCGAGGCCACGCAGGGTTGAAGCTCGGGCACCCCGACCTGAGCCAGGCAGGCGGGGGCTGGCAGCGCCAGGGCCAGCAGCACGAGGGGCGCAATGCGCGACCTCGTCACATTCGCAACGACTGCTTCAGTCCGCTCGGCGGGGGGGCGGGGTAGCATCGACTTCAGCTTTAGCCAGACCAAACGCAATACGACACGAAGGGACAGTGCATGGATCAGGTGGTTCATCCGGACAGGGCTTTGGAGGATCTGCGGGGCCTGCGAGTCTTGCACGTGGTCGACTCGCTGGAGTTCGGCGGATTGGAGCGAGTCGTAACCGACCTGGCGATTGCGCAGCATCGGGCCGGGGCCTTGGTGAAGGTCTACAGCCTGATGGACACCGTCGGTCTTCGCCCTGAGCTGGAGGCGGCCGGTGTCGAAGTCATCATCGGCGGCAAGAAGCGTATGGCGGACCCGGGGGTGCTGCTGCGTCTGCGCCGCGTAGTGCGACAGCATCGCATCGGTGTCGTGCACGCCCACAATTTCGTCCCCAACTACTACGCCGCTATCGCCATGCGGTGGATTGGGCGGGCTACGCCGGTGCAGGTTTGTACCTGCCATGACATGGGCATGCGCCTGTCCAACGACCGGTTGCGTCGACTCTTTCTGTGGTCGCTGCGGCATACGTCGCGGGTGGCGATGGTCGGGCGGCAGGTGCATGAGCGTTTCATCGAGCGCGGTTGGGTGGCACCCGAACGGGCGACCACGGTGCTCAACGCCGTGCCGGTCGAGCGTTTCGTCTGGAGCGCCGAGCGCCGCACTGAGGCGAGACGGCGTCTTGGACTCGACCCGGCCGTCCGCGTGATCGGCACGGTGGGCCGGCTGGTCGGTCTGAAGAATCAGAAGCTGCTGATCGCGGCGATGCCAGCGCTGCTGCAGCGCTATCCGGACCTGCATCTGGTGCTGATCGGCACCGGGCCGCTGGAGCAGGAGTTGCGCACGCAGGCCGATGCGTTGGGCCTGGGCGAGCGAGTTCTTCTGACCGGCGCGCGCACCGATGTGGCCGATCTGACGCCGGGGATCGATGTCTTTGCGCTGCCCTCGCAGACCGAAGGCATCTCGATCGCCCTGCTGGAGGCCTGCGCCACCCGGCTGCCGGTGGTTGCCACTGCGGTCGGCGGCAACCCGGAGATCGTCGCCGACGGACGCACCGGGCTGCTGATCCCATCGGACGATGGCGCGGCCCTTGAAGCGGCGCTCGACCGCCTGCTGGCTGACCCGGCGCTGGCGCTGAATCTGGCCACCGTTGCGGCGCAGTGGGTGCGGGATCACGCTTCGCTGCAGAGCCTGGTGGCCACTACGGCGCGTTTCTACGAGGACGCCCGACGCACCGCCGCCCGATAGTCGGCGGCGTGTCGCCGGCTCAGGCCTTGCCGAGCTGCTCCTTGAGCCACTGGAAGGTGCGCTTGAGACCTTCTTCGGTGGAGACGCGCTGCGTCCAGCCGATGCGCTTGAGGGCCTCATTGCTGTAGCGGATCGGCGTGTACATCGAGCGCACGATGTACGGGGTAAAGACCGCCGGCAGCTGACCCTTGGAGCGTTCGTGATAGCGCACCAGCCAGGCCGCCCCCCAGCGGAAGGCCCAGGCAGGCACGGTCAGCACGCGCAGCTTCTGCACATGCTTCAAATAGCCCTGGAGATAGGCCTTGCAGGTCGGCACCTCGTCATCGACCACCGGGAAGACGCTGCCGGTCGGCGCGTGCGTGGCGGCTCGGGCGATCGCGTCGGCGCAGTTGTCGACGTAGGTCAGCGGCAGCAGCACCTTGCCGCCCAGGCTGACGACGAAGTTCGTGATCTTCAGACCGACCCGTGGCGACAGCGCACCGCCACCGGGGCCGTAGATCACGCCGGGGCGCAACACCACGGTTTCAAAGCCGTGCTGCTTTTGAAACTCGTGCAGCAGATATTCCTGCCGCGTCTTGGCGTAGCCGTAAGGGCCGCGCTCGACGCCGACCGGCTCCATGCCGATGGTCTCGTC
>DALYHR010000124.1:0-6532 GCA_031970775.1 Burkholderiaceae bacterium
CGGCGGCGTTCAGGGCTTTCCTGCTGCCAGGCGTAATAGCCCGGCAGGTCGAATTCACAGGTGCCGCCGGGGATGTTGATGCGGCTGCGGATGCTCATCAGCCATTCGTTGCTCGCCAGCGCTTGGCCGGCCTTGCCGGTCATCGAACGCAGCCCGGTGATGGCGTTGTCGATCAGCGAGATGGCTTTTTCCAGTGCGGCTTCCGAGATGGCCGGATTGCCGCGGAAACCGGCCAGCGTGCCACGCTGCCGCTCAAGATCCACCAGTAGATCGCTCTTGAGATCAGCCCGGGCGGCCACGTCCATGACCTCGAACAGAGTGGCCAGGGCAAAGTGATGGTCGATCGCGGCGTCGCGCGCCACCAGCACATCGAGGCGGTCGAACAGATGTTCGAGCCGCAGCATCGTGCGGATGCTTTCGTTGAAGGGGTATTCGTAGAGGATCAAGGGGACAGGCCTCCGTCGCAGCGGACGCAGCAGCAGCCGGGGGTGGCCGCTAATCCTCAATTGTTTCATAGCCGACCCGGGCTCGAAGCCCCTGGATCTGCCCTCGGGATGTGAGCGGTGCAACCGTACGCGACCGGTGTGGATTCTGTCCCGAGCTTCAGGTGTGCCAAAGCCGCCACAGCGCCTGCACCGAGGCATTCAGGGCGTCCGGATCGATGCCTTCGTTGCTGATGACGGCATCGGCGCAGGCCAGCCGGCGGTGGCGAGGGGCCTGTGCGGTGATGACGCTGCGGGTGGTGGCTTCCTCCCAGCCGCTGCGTCGGGCGACGCGCTCGATCTGGGTGGCTTCGCAGCAGTCGACCACGATGATGCGATCGAGCCGGCAGCGCCAGCGCCCCGACTCGACCAGCAACGGCACTTCAAAGACCACGGTGATCGGTCGGGCTGGATCTGCATCTCGGCGGGACTCGATCCAGTCAGCTGCAGCGCGGTCGGTGGCCTCGCCGATCATCGGGTGCAGGAGCGCTTCGAGTCGCTGTCGGGCCTGCGGGTCGTCAAAGACCAGCGTGCGCATGCGCTGTCGGTCGAGTGCGCCATCCGGCCCGATGAACTCGGCCCCGAAGGTCTCGGCCACGCGAGCAATGGCCGCGCCGCCCGGTGCGGTCAGGCTGCGTGAGACCGCATCAGTATCGATCACGCCGGCGCCGAGTCGGGCCAGCTCGCGCCCGACGCTGCTCTTGCCGCTGCCGATGCCGCCGGTCAGGCCCCAGCGCCGAACACGCAGGGCCACGTCAGGCCCAACCCATCCAGTGCATCACCCGGGTCGGCCCGGCCAGCACGACGAGCAGACCTCCGCCGGCCAGGAAGGGGCCAAAGGGTACATACAGGCCTTCACGAAGGGCTCCGGTCAGCTTCATGGCAATGCCGGCCAGGGCGCCGATCAGTGAGGCGCCGAGCACGATCGGCAGAATCATCGAGCCGCCCACCCAGGCGCCCAGCGCCGCCAGCAGTTTGAAATCGCCCGCACCCATGCCGACCTTGCCAGTGAGCATCTTGTAGAGCTGCGTGATGCTCCACAGGCTGAGGTAGCCCGCAACCGCGCCCCAGAGCGCCTCGCGCAGCGGCAGGGTCCAGCCCAGTGCGGCTGCAATCAGTCCGGCCCACAGCAGCGGCAGGGTCAGGCCATCGGGCAGCAGCGTGGTGTCCCAGTCGATCAGCGCCGCGGCCAGTAGCACGGCAGCCATGCCGCACCACAGCAGGGCGATGGGTTGCGCGCCAAAGCGCCAGCCGATCAGGGCGAACAGAAGGCCGGTGCCCGCCTCGACCAGCGGATAGCGCGGTGAGATCGCCACGCCGCAGGCGGCACAGCGTCCGCGCAGCCGCAGCCAGCCCAGCACGGGAATGTTCTCGTGCCAGCGGATCGCATGGCCGCAGGCCGGGCAACGCGAGGCCGGGCGCGACAGGCTCAGCGGCGGCAGGCGCTTGAGCCCGGCGTCCAGCGCCTCGGCGGCCTGCTGGCTCAGGTGCAGCGGGGCCTTTTTGCCGAAGGTTTGCAGGCAGGCGTCGCGGTCGCCGAGCTGCGCGGCCACATCGCTCCACCAGGTGCGCTGCAGCATCAGCGGCAGGCGGTACACCACTACGTTGAGGAAGCTGCCGATGCACAGCCCGATCAGGGCCAGCACCGGCACGGAGGTCCAGAGGGTCAGGTCGATCATCGACATCCGCTTGCTGCCTCAGACCGCCTGACCGATCTTGAAGATCGGCAGATACATGGCGACCACGATGCCGCCGATCACGGTGCCGAGCACCACGATGATGATCGGCTCCATCAGGCTGGACAGACCCTTGACTGCTTCATCCACCTCGTTCTCGTAGAAGTCAGCCACCTTGGCCAGCATCTGGTCGAGCGAGCCGGATTCCTCGCCGATGGCCGCCATCTGCAGCACCATCGCCGGGAAGATTTCGGTGGTCTGCATCGAGGTGGTCAGGCCCGAGCCGGTGGCCACATCGCGCTGAATCTTTTCAGTGGCTTCGGCAAAGACATGATTGCCGGCTGCGCCGCCGACCGAGTCCAGCGCTTCGACCAGCGGCACACCCGCGGCGAACATGGTGGAGAGCGTGCGCGTCCAGCGCGCCACCGCAGCCTTGTGCACCAGGTGACCGAAGATCGGCAGCTTGAGCATGGCCCGGTCGACCATCATCTGCACCTTGGGCGAGCGTCGCCAGCTCTCGTAGGCGAAGTAGCCAGTGCCGCCGATCGAGCCGAAGATCAGCCACCAATAGGCCACAAAGAATTCGGACATGCCCATCACGATCAGCGTAGGGGTCGGCAGATCGGCACCGAAGCTGGTGAACACCTCCTTGAAGGCCGGGATCACCTTGATCATGATCACCGCCACCACGATGAAGGCCACCACCAGCACCGAGATCGGGTACATCAGCGCCGACTTGATCTTGGCCTTGAGCTGCTGAGTCTTTTCCTGGTAGACCGCCAGTCGGTCGAGCAGGGATTCGAGAATACCGGCGGCCTCACCGGCTTCAATCAGATTGCAGTACAGCGTGTCGAACAGCAGCGGGTGCTTGCGAAAGGCCGCGGCCAGACTGGTGCCGGTCTCGACATCGCTGCGAATTTCGGTCAGCAGCTGTGTCATGCGCGGGTTGGCGCTGCCGCGCGCCACGATGTCGAAGGCCTGCAACAGAGGCACGCCGGCCTTGAGCATCGAGGCGAACTGCCGGGTGAACACGGCGATCTCGGCCGATTTGATCGCGCTGCCGCCCGAGCTGCGGCGCTTCTTGATCTTCGAGACCATGATGCCCTGGCGGCGCAGGCTGGCACTGACCATCGATTCGCCACCCGCACGGAGTTCGCCCCGGACAATCTTGCCGTTGCGATCCTTGCCTTCCCACTGGTAGATGAAATCCTTGGACTTTTTCGAAGAGGACTGTTTCGACGCTGTGGCCATGGCGCCTCCAACTGCGATGGGGTGTATGCGAGGTGCCGGAACCGGATGCAATTCCGGTCAGACGGCCTGAAGAGGGTGGAGCGGGATAGGGGTCACTGGTTGGTACAGCCGATGACCTCTTCCAGCGTGGTGGCGCCAAGACGCACTTTGACCAGCCCGGACGTGCGCAGGTCACGGACACCGTCGCGCTGAGCCTGCTCGGCGATATCGACCGCCGTGCCCTGAGCCAGGATGATGCGTTGCATCGCCTCAGTGATCTGCATGACCTGATAGATACCGACCCGGCCCTTGTAGCCGTTGTTGCAGCTGGAGCAACCGACCGCCTTGTACGGCCGCCAGGAGCCATCCAGTTCCGATTCCCGGAACCCGGCCCGGATCATTGCCTCGCGCGGATAGTCCGCCTGCACCTTGCAGTTCTCGCACAGTCGCCGGGCCAGACGCTGGGCGGTGATCAGGATGATGCTCGACGCGATGTTGAACGGGGCCACGCCCATGTTCTGCAGGCGGGTCAGCGTGGTCGGTGCGTCATTGGTGTGCAGCGTCGACAGCACCAGGTGGCCGGTCTGTGCGGCCTTGATGGCGATGTCAGCGGTTTCGAGGTCGCGAATTTCGCCGACCATGATGATGTCGGGATCCTGCCTAAGGAAGGACTTCAGCGCTGCCGCGAAATTCAGGCCGGCCTTGTCATTGACGTTGACCTGATTGATGCCGGGCAAGTTGATTTCGGCCGGATCCTCGACGGTGGAGATGTTGATGCCGGGTTGATTGAGGATGTTCAGGCAGGTGTACAGCGACACCGTCTTGCCGGAGCCGGTCGGGCCGGTGACCAGAATCATCCCGTAGGGCCGCTTGATGGCGTTCATCAGGCGGTCCTTTTCTTCCTTCTCGTAGCCCAGCGCCTCGATGCCGAGCTTGGCTGAGCTGGAGTCGAGAATACGAATCACGATCTTCTCGCCGAACAGGGTCGGCAGCGTCGAGACCCGGAAGTCGATCGATTTGTTGCCGAACTTGAGCTTCATCCGGCCGTCCTGCGGCACGCGCTTTTCGGCGATGTCGAGCCGCGAGATCACCTTGATGCGCGAGGCCAGCTTGTCCTTGATGACCACGGGGGGTTGGGCGATTTCACGCAACTCGCCGTCGACCCGGAAGCGCACCCGATAGTTCAGTTCGTAGGGCTCGAAGTGCAAGTCCGAGGCGCGCAGATTGATGGCGTCGACCAGCATCTTTTGCAGGAAGCGCACCACCGGGGTGTCGTCCGCCTCGACGTTGGCTTCTTCATTCTTGGCTTCGGGATCCTGCTCCTCGACGTCGAAATCGAAGTCACCGCCTGCGGAGACCATCGACTCGAGCGCCTCGTTGGCCGTGGTGCCCATGCCCTCGACCAGCTTGGCCAGCTTGTCGTGCTCGACCAGGATCCATTCCGGGGTCAACTGCGTGGCGAACTTGATGCGGTCGAGCACATCCTGTGCCGTCGGGTCCGCCCCGCCGATGAAGATGCGGTTGCCCCGCTTGCCCAGCACCAGCACCTGGCACTCGCTGAGTGTCTTGGCATCGACCAGATTGTTCGGCACCTTGCGCAGGTCCACCGCGGCCAGATCCACCAGCGGAATCGACAGCGACGAGGACAGGGTATGGGCCAGATCAGACGCGCTGAGCAGACCGGAGCCGATCAGGATCGAGACAAAGGTGCGGCGCTGCTCGCGGGCCCCCCGGGCCAGATCCTCAGCATTGCGCTGCGACAGCTTGCCGGCATTGACGAGCACGCGTGCGATGCCGGAAAGGTTGCTGGACGGAAGGTCAATGGAGAGTTCGGCCACGGTTTCTCGAGCGATAGAGGGGGAGCCACGCAAACCTCCGGATGATCCTTGATCCGGGATGCGAAGTAAATCACATCGGGCAGGCGGCTGAACTGTAGGGACTGATTCTTCACCGTTTCTTCAGATTGGGCGCGTGAACCGGGGAGCCTGGGTGCGGAGTCGGGGTCTGATGGAACGTCTTGTTGCAAGTTGTCGGCCGGTCGCAACGCGTTGACTCCGGCGTAGCCCTCTTGAAATGCGTTCTGCCGGCTCCAGATGCGAGGCCGCAACCACGACACCCGCGCTTCGGGCCTTCCGGGGCGCATTCCCGATTCAGGCGAATTCGACATGACCAAACAGACCCTGTCCTTCCAGGCTGAAGTCAAGCAGCTGCTGCATCTCGTCACGCACTCGCTGTACTCCAACAAGGAGATCTTCCTGCGCGAGCTGATCTCCAATGCTTCGGATGCCTGCGACAAGCTCCGCTTCGAGGCCCTCAACGACAACGCCCTGTTCGAGGATCAGCCGAACCTGGAGATCCGCGTCAGCTTTGACAAGTCGGCGCGGCGCATCGTCATCAGCGACAACGGCATCGGCATGTCGGCCCAGGAGGCGATCGAGCACCTCGGCACCATCGCCAAGAGCGGCACCAAGGACTTCATGACCAAGCTCCAGGGCGAGGACAAGGCCCGGGATGCCAACCTGATCGGGCAGTTTGGCGTGGGGTTCTACTCGGGCTACATCGTCGCGGATCGCATCACGGTGGAAAGCCGCCGTGCCGGGCTGCCTGCTGACCAGGGTGTGCGCTGGAGCAGCGAAGGCACCGGCGACTTTGAGGTCGAAACCATCACCCGCGAGAGCCGCGGCACCGATGTGATCCTGCACCTGCGCGAAGGCGAGGAGGAGTGGCTGGCCCGCTGGAAACTCAAGTCGACCATCGGCAAGTACTCCGACCACATCTCGCTGCCGGTGCTGATGCACAAGGAAGAGTGGGATGCCGAAAAGAGCGAGTACCTCCAGAAGGACGAGTGGGAGACCGTCAACAAGGCCGCGGCCCTGTGGGCGCGCTCCAAGTCCGACATCACCGATGCCGAGTACAAGGCCTTCTACGAGCAGCTCACTTACGACACCACTGCGCCGTTGGCCTATACCCACAACCGCGTTGAGGGGCGCAGCGAATACACCCAGCTGCTCTACATCCCGGCCAAGGCGCCGATGGATTTGTGGAATCGCGACAAGCGAGGTGGTGTCAAGCTCTACGTCAAGCGCGTGTTCATCATGGACGACGCCGAGGCGCTGATGCCGGTCTACCTGCGCTTCGTCAAGG
>DALYHR010000125.1:0-6514 GCA_031970775.1 Burkholderiaceae bacterium
CAGCATGCCTTTTTCCAGATGCTGCACCAGGGCAGCGACGTGATTCCGGTTGAATTCATCGCGGTGCGCGAGCCCGATTTCGGCCCGCAGCCAGTGCCGGCTGCGATGCAGGCGCTGCTGCTCGATCAGCATCGCAAGCTGCTGGCCAACTGTCTGGCCCAGAGTCAGGCGCTGATGTTGGGTAAATCGGCCGACGAGGCGCTGCGCGAGTCGGCGCCGACCGCCAGCCGGGCCATGGCGCCTGAGGTGGTGGCGCGTCACCGGACCTTCCCGGGCAATCGGCCGAGCACTACGCTGCTGTTGCAGCGGCTGACGCCGCGCTCGCTCGGTGCTCTGGTCGCTCTCTACGAGCACCGGGTCTGGACCAGCGGCGCGCTGTGGGGCATCAACAGCTTCGACCAATGGGGTGTTGAACTGGGCAAGGCGCTGTGCAATCGCCTGCTGCCGCGTTTTGATAGCGGCGACACCACCGGGCTTGATGGCTCAACGGCCGGGCTGCTTGGCCTGCTGCGCGACTAGGCCGCCAGCCGGCTGCAGTTCAGGTCGCCGGTCGGGCCAGCCAGGCCCGTGCGAGATGGACCCAGAACGAGGCGCCCGCCGGAATCAGCCGGTCATTGAAGTCGTAGTTGGGGTTGTGCAGCGTGCAGGGCCCCAGACCATGGCCGGTGGCGCGGTGATCGCCGTCGCCGTTGCCGATCACGAAATAGGCGCCCGGCTTTTCCAGCAGGAAGTAGCTGAAGTCCTCCGCGCCCATGGTCGGCTCGAAGACGTGGGTGCGCTCGGCCCCAGCAACGTCCGTCATCACCGTTCGCACGAAGCGGGCTTCGGCAACGTGGTTGATGGTCGGCGGGTAATTGCGGCTGAACTCGAACTGGCAGCTCGCTCCGAAGGCGGCAGCGGTGTGCTCGGCGATCAGGCGCATGCGTGACTCGATCAGGTCAAGCACATCGAGCGTGAAGGTGCGCACCGTGCCCTGGATCACGCATTCGTCTGGCACCACGTTGGTCGCCTCGCCGGTGTGGATCATCGTCACCGAGATCACGGCGGCATCGACCGGCTTCTTGTTGCGGGTGATGATGGTCTGAAAGGCCTGCACCATCTGGCAGGCTACCGGCACCGGGTCGATACCGTTGTGCGGCAGCGCGGCGTGCGAGCCCTTGCCGCGCACGGTGATGCGGAACTCGTTGCTCGATGCCATGCAGGGGCCTTCGCAGACGGCGAAGTCGCCTTCGGGTAGACCCGGCCAGTTGTGCATGCCGAAGATCGCTTCCATCGGAAAGCGCTCGAACAGGCCGTCGTTCATCATCGCCCGCGCGCCGCCGCCGCCTTCTTCGGCGGGCTGGAACACCAGATAGACCGTGCCATCGAAAGCGTCGCGGTTCATCGACAGGTAGCGCCCGGCTGCCAGCAGCATCGCGGTGTGGCCGTCGTGGCCGCAGGCGTGCATGCGCCCCGGGTGGCGGCTGGCATGCGCGAACAAGTTGTGCTCGGTCATCGGCAGCGCATCCATGTCGGCTCTCAAGCCGACGGCGCGGGAGCTGTTTCCGGCCGTGCCGCGCAGGATGCCGACCACGCCGGTGCGGCCCAGACCGCGTTCGAACGGGATGCTCCAGTCCTGCAGTCGTGCCACCACCTGATCGGCGGTGCGGATCTCCTCGAAGCACAGCTCGGGGTGGGCGTGGAGATCGCGGCGGATGGCCTGGATCTCGTCAGCGTGGGTCGTGATGGCGTCGAGGAGCTTCATGCGCTGTGGGCTCGAAAGCGAGGCAGGTTGAGCCCGGATCATAGCGGCCGGCATAGACTGCCGGCCATGTCTGATCTGCCCCGATTTGCACCGCGCATCGTTGCCGTGATGTTGAGCTTCGCGATGTTGAGCGGCTGTTCGTCGCTGGAGACGGTCGGCGACTGGGCGCGGTCGATGCGCGGGCATCTGGCGATCCTGATGGCAGCCCGGCCGGTCGACGAGGTGGTGGGTGACGTTGCGACCGATGGGGATCTGCGCCGTCGACTGGAGCGCGCCCGCGCCATGCGCGATTTCGCCAGCCGCGAGCTGGCCCTGCCGGATAACGCCAGCTACCGCCGCTATGCCGAGCTAGGGCGACCGGTGGCGGTGTGGAACGTGGTGGCTGCGCCAGAGCTGTCGCTGGAGCTGCGCCGCTGGTGCTTTCCGGTGGTGGGCTGCGTTGGCTATCGCGGCTTTTACGACCGGGCTCAGGCCGATGAGCTGGCGCAGCAGCTGCGCGGGCAGGGACTGGAGGTCAGTGTCTACGGCGTGCCGGCCTATTCCACCCTGGGCAAGCTGCCTTCGCTCGATTTCTTTGCCGACCCGCTGCTGAGCAGCTTTATCCGCGATGGTGAGGGCGATCTGGCCCGGCTGATCTTTCACGAGCTGGCGCATCAGGTTGCTTTCGCTCCAGGGGACACCACCTTTAACGAGTCCTTTGCCACGGCGGTCGAGCGGCTGGGCGTGCGCCGCTGGCTGGCGTCGCACAGCGATGCAGCAGCCCGCGAGGAGTACGAGCGCATCGAGGTGCGACGCGAGGAATTCCGCGCCCTGACCGGTCGCTATCGGCTGCTGCTCGAAAGGGTCTATGCCGAGACTTCGCTCGACGACGCCGGGCGGCGGGAGCGCAAGACGCAGCTCTTTACCGACATGCGCGAGGAGGCCCGGCAGATGGTGCTGCGCTGGGGTGAGATCGGTGCGGCGCAGACGGCCGGGTATGCGCGCTGGTTCGAGCGCGCCAACAATGCCTCGATGGGGGTGCTGTCGGCCTACAACGCGCAGGTGCCCGCCTTTGAGCTTTTGTTCGAGCGCTGCGGGCGCGATTTCCCCCGCTTTTACGAGGAAGTGCGGCGCCTGGCCGCACTGCCGCCAGCGCAGCGTGACTCCGAACTGAACCGGCCCGGTTGATTCGGCTCGATAATCCCGCCCCATGACCCGCGTCCTGATCGTTGCCCATGCCCCGCTGGCGTCCGCCCTGTTCGAGGTGGGGCGACACACCTTCCCAGAACTGGCTTCGCGCATGCAGCCCTTCGATGTCGCTGCCCGCATGCCGGCCGAGGAAATCGAGGCGGGTCTGCGCACCCTGGTGGCGGCCGCAGCGGCCGACGAGGAGGTGCTGATCCTGACCGATGTCTTTGGCGCGACCCCGGCCAATGTGGCGCAGCGGGTGGCCGATGGTCAGCGCATCCGTGTGCTGGCCGGCGTGAACGTTCCGATGTTGTGGCGAGCGCTGAACTACGCGATGCTGCCGATCGACGAGTTGACCAACCGGGCCATGATCGGCGGCGCCCAGGGCGTCATGCCGATTGCTTCGACCCGTCCCCAGAACCAGGCCCTGCAACCTAGCCATGATTCAGACCAGTATCACCATCAGCAATAAGCTCGGCCTGCATGCCCGGGCGTCGGCCAAGCTCACCAAGCTGGCTGCCAGCTTTCCCTGCGAGGTCAGCCTCAGCCGCAACGGTCGCCGTGTCAACGCCAAGAGCATCATGGGCGTGATGATGTTGGCTGCCGGCCTGGGCACCGAGGTCCAGATCGAGACCCACGGTGATCGCGAGCAGGAGGCGATGGACGCCTTGCGGGCCCTGATCAACGACAAGTTCGGCGAAGGCGAATGACCGCAGGCCGCTCCAGCACCCGCCAACCAGGAGGCCCGCGATGAGCCTGCAGATCTTCGGCCTGCCCGTCTCCCGGGGCATCTCGATCGGGCGCGCCGTGCTGATCGGCTCGAACCGGGTCGATGTGGCGCACTACTTCATCGAAGCCTCCGAGGTCGATGCCGAAATCACCCGGTTGGTGGAAGCTCGTAATCAGGTCGGCGAGGAATTGCTGGCTCTCAAGCGTGACCTGCCCGAGGACGCGCCGCAGGAACTTGCCGCGCTGATGGACGTGCACCTGATGCTGCTGCACGACGAGATGCTGGAGGAGGCGATCCGCGGCTGGATCGTCGAGCGGCACTACAACGCCGAATGGGCGCTGACGGCGCAGCTCGACGTGCTGGTGCGGCAGTTCGAGGAGATGGAGGACGAGTACCTGCGCGAGCGCAAGGCCGACATCGAGCAGGTGGCCGAGCGGGTTCTCGCTGCGCTGGTGGCACGCAGCCAGCCGCGCTCGCCCTTGCTGCCACCGGTTGCGGATCGATCGGATCTGGCCGGACAGGATGGCCCGCTGGTGCTGATCGCCAACGACATCGCCCCGGCCGACATGCTGCACTTCAAGCGCAGCGTTTTTACCGGCTTTGTCACCGACGTCGGCGGCCGCAATTCGCACACTGCGATCGTGGCTCGCAGCCTGGATATTCCGGCTGTGGTCGGCGCCCGCGATGCCAGCCGGCTGATCCGCCAGGATGACTGGGTGATCATCGACGGCGATGCCGGACTGGTGATCGTCGACCCATCGCCGATCGTGCTGGAGGAATACTCCTTCCGCCAGCGTCAGGGCCGGCTGGAGCGAGACCGCCTGGCTCGGCTCAAGCACCGTACCGCCGTCACCCTGGATGGCGAGCGCGTGCATCTGCTGGCCAATATCGAGATGCCCGACGATGCCCGTGGGGCCTTCGACGTTGGTGCCGAGGGCGTCGGCCTGTTCCGCAGTGAATTTCTGTTCATGAACCGAGGTGGGCAGCTTCCCGACGAGGAGGAGCAGTTCGAGGCCTATCGCAAGGCGGTGGCGGCGATGAAGGGCCTGCCGGTGACGATTCGCACCGTCGATATCGGCGCGGACAAGCCGCTGGACCGCATGTCGACCGCCGAGCTGCGGCACGAGCACACCCTCAATCCGGCCATGGGCCTGCGGGCGATTCGTTGGAGTCTGTCCGACCCAGCCATGTTCAAGCGGCAGCTGCGCGCCATCCTGCGGGCTGCGGCGCATGGGCCGGTCAAATTGCTGATTCCGATGCTGTCGCGGGCCAGCGAGATCCGCCACACGCTGGATATCCTGCAGCGCTGCCGCGAGCAGTTGCGCGATGCCAAGGTGCCTTACGGCGAGGTCGAGATCGGCGCGATGATCGAAATTCCGGCCGCGGTGCTGATCCTGCCGCTGTTCATGCGGTACTTTGATTTTGTCTCGATCGGCACCAACGATTTGATCCAGTACGCCCTGGCCATCGACCGTGCTGACGAGACGGTGGCGCATCTCTACGACCCCTGGCATCCGGCCGTGCTGCAGATGATCGAGCAGACCATCCGCATCGCGCGCGATGCCGGCAAGGGTGTCAGCGTGTGCGGGGAAATGGCCGGGGATACCGAGTTCACCGACCTGCTGCTGGGCATGGGGCTGCGCAGCTTCAGCATGCATCCGTCGCGACTTCTGGCGATCAAGCAGCGGGTGCTGCGGGCCGATGCCACGCGGCTCAACAAAATGATTCGGCCGGTGCTCGAAGCCGATGATCCCCGCGCCCAGGCGGTGCTGCTGGGCGCCGGGGTGGTCTGACACCGAAGGCCGCAGCCTTCGGCTCAACCCAGGCTCAGGCCCGGTTGCGGCGGGCTTCGACGGCGCGGCTCAGGGTGTCGAGCACCGCAGCCGAGTCATCCCAGCCGATGCAGGCGTCGGTGATGCTCTGGCCGTAGACCAGATTCGCTGCATCGTCCTTGCCCGGAGTGAACTTCTGGGCGCCGGCGACCAGATGGCTTTCGACCATCACGCCGAAAATCGCCTGCTCACCCGCGGCGAGCTGCACCGACAGATCGTTGGCCACGTCGATCTGACGTTGGTGCTGCTTGCTCGAATTGGCGTGCGAGCAGTCGATCATCAGCACCGGGTCGAGCTTGGCGGCTTCGAGTTCCTGGCGGGCGCTGGCCACAGCTGCGGCATCGTAGTTGGGGGCCTTGCCGCCGCGCAGGATGACGTGGCAGTCCTTGTTGCCACGGGTTTCGACGATCGCCACCTGGCCGTTCTTGTGCACCGACAGGAAGTGGTGCGGGCGGGCAGCAGCCTGAATCGCGTCGATGGCGATCTTCAGATTGCCGTCAGTGCCGTTCTTGAAACCGATCGCTGCCGACAGGCCGGAAGCCAGTTCGCGGTGGACCTGGCTTTCGGTGGTGCGGGCACCGATCGCGCCCCAGCTGATCAGATCGCCGATGTACTGCGGGCTGATGGTGTCGAGGAACTCGCTGGCGGCCGGCACACCCAGACGGTTGATGTCGATCAGCAGCTGGCGCGCCATGCGCAGGCCTTCGTCGATGCGGTAGCTCTCGTCGAGGTACGGATCGTTGATCAGGCCCTTCCAGCCCACCGTGGTGCGGGGCTTCTCGAAGTAGACGCGCATGACGATTTCGAGCGTGCTGGCGTACTTCTGGCGCAGCGGCAGCAGACGGCGGGCGTATTCCAGGGCTGCGGCCGGATCGTGGATCGAGCAAGGGCCGATCACCACCAGTAGGCGGTCATCGCTGCGCTGCATGATCTGGCGGATGCGCGAGCGGGTTTGCGAGACCAGTGTTTCAACCGGGGTGCCGCGAATCGGGAAGAAGCGGATCAGGTGGTCCGGGGGCGGCAGGGGGGTCACGTCGCTGA
>DALYHR010000126.1:0-6404 GCA_031970775.1 Burkholderiaceae bacterium
CGACTTGAAACCTGGCCCCATCAGCCCTGACACCGATCCCGAATCGCCCGAATGACCTCTGACACCTCGGCATGGTCCCCGACCGACCAGCACGCCATGCAACGCGCCGTCGCCCTGGCCCATGGCGCCATCGGTCTGTCCGACCCGAATCCGCGCGTCGGCTGCGTCATCCTCTCGGTCCGGGGCGACACCCTCGGCGAGGGCCACACCCAACAAGCGGGCGGCCCGCACGCCGAAGTGATGGCCCTGCGCGATGCCCGCTCCCGGGGCCATGATCTTCGCGGCGCCACCGCCTACGTCACGCTGGAGCCCTGCTCGCACCACGGCCGCACCCCACCCTGCGCAGACGCTCTGGTCGAGGCCGGTCTGGCCCGAGTGGTGGTCGCCGTCGGCGACCCCAACCCGCTGGTGTGTGGACGCGGTATCAAGCGCCTGCGCGCCGCCGGCATTCAGGTCGAAGTCGGCCTCGAAGCCGAAGCGGCCACCGAGCTGAACATCGGCTTTTTCTCGCGCATGCAGCGCGGACGGCCTTGGGTGCGGATGAAGATGGCCGGCAGTCTCGACGGCCGCACCGCCCTGCCCGACGGTCGCAGCCAATGGATCACCGGCGTGCCGGCCCGCACCGACGGCCACGCCTGGCGGCGACGTGCCGGAGCCGTGCTGACCGGCATCGGCACCGTGCTGGCTGATGATCCGCGGCTGGATGTGCGGCTGGTTCACACCACGCATCAACCCCTGCGCGTCGTGCTCGACCGCCAGTTGCGCACGCCTCGCCAGGCTCGATTGCTCGAACCTCCCGGCCGGGTGTTGATCGTCCATGCACCCGAGGCCTCGACGTCTGACCCGTGGCCTGACCATGTCGGGCTGATTCCGCTGGGCGAAGACTTACCCGCACTCCTGTCCGAACTCAGCCGCCGCGAAGGCCTCAACGAACTGCATGTCGAAGCCGGCGCCCGGCTCAATGCCGCGCTGCTGCAAGCCGATCTGGTCGATGAGTTGCTGATCTATCAGGCCCCCTGCCTGATCGGACCCGGTCTGCCGCTGGCTGATCTGCCGCTGCTACCCACCTTGCAAAGGGCATCGCGCTGGCATTTCGTCGAGGCACGCCGAATCGGCGAGGATCTCGGCCTGCGACTGCGTCGCGCCCAAGGCCATGCCGCCGCCCATCCCTAAGTCATGTTCCTGCCTCACCACTACAGCTTTCTGCAAGCCCCCGAGGGCTGGCAGTCCATCGATCTGATCTCCGACCTACATCTGTGCGAGGAGACTCCCCGCGGCGTCGAGGCGTTGATCCGACACCTGCGGGACACCCCGGCTGAAGCCGTACTGCTGCTGGGCGACATCTTTGAGGTCTGGATCGGCGATGACGTTCTCAGCGACGATCACACGCCAGAAAGCCGGCTGATCGCTGCGCTGGCCGAGGCCGGTCGAGGTCGCTGGGTGGCGTTCATGCCGGGCAACCGCGATTTCCTGGTCGGTCAAAAAGCGCTGCAAAAGCTGGGCTGGCACGAACTGGCCGACCCCTGTGTGCTGCATGCCTTTGGCCAGCATCTGGTGCTGTGTCACGGCGATACGCTCTGTACCGCCGACACCGACTACCAGCACTTCCGTCAGATGGTGCGCAGCCACGCCTGGCAAGCCAGCTTTCTGGCCCGCCCGATCGAGCATCGCCGGGCGCTGGCCCGGGAGATGCGACAGGCCAGCATGCAGCGCTATCGCGAGCATCCGGCCCTGGTCGCCCCGGGTGATGACGGGGTCAATCTGGACGCCGCATCCGCCCTGCTGCAACAGCAGCACGCCACCGATCTGATCCACGGCCATACCCATCGCCCGATCAGCCATGAGATCGGTCCGCACCAACGCCGGCATGTGCTGTCGGATTGGGCGCTGGATCACGAACCGCGTCGCATCGACCTGATCCGGCTCAACCGCAGCCCCGATCTGCCGCCCGTTCAGCGCATCGTTCCCGAGCTCTGACTCGGCTACAATGCGCGGCTTCGCGTTGGGGCCGACTCCGGTCAAGGCGCGAAACCCTCGCACGGCGCAGGTCGGTTTCACCAGCGTCCGCAAGTCAACCCGGAAACCGTCTGGCTGACGCACGCCCTTCGTGCCGGCCCGGTTTCCATGTTCATGGAAATCATCATGTCCGAGATCAATAAGGCCGACATCATTGCCGCCAACGCCCGCGGCACCGCTGACACCGGCTCCCCCGAAGTTCAGGTCGCCCTGCTGACCGCCCGTATCAACGAACTGACCCCCCACTTCAAGCAGCACGCCAAGGACCACCATGGTCGCCGCGGTCTGCTCAAGATGGTCAGCCGCCGCCGCAAGCTGCTGGACTACCTGAAGTCGCGTGACGCTGGCCGTTACGTGGCCCTGATCCAGAAGCTGGGTCTGCGCAAGTAATTTCGCACGTCTGAAGCCGCGAGCCTGTCTGGATACCCAGTACAGGCTTTCGGCGTTTTCACAGAGCCGGATCGACAGTGCGCGCTGCTGTGTCATTCCAGCGAGGCTGAGAACTCACCCGCTGCGGGCAGTCCCGCTGGAATGGCATCCCGCCACGTCGACGAAGCTCCCGGCGCCGCATCCCGCCCTTTCACGGATGCAAGCCAAGGAGAAGGCATGAGCCTGTTCAACAAAATCACCAAGACCTTCCAATGGGGTCGCCACACCGTCACGATCGAAACCGGTGAAGTCTCGCGTCAGGCCACGGGTGCCGTGGTCGTCAGCATGGACGACACCGTGGTGCTGGCCACCGTGGTGGGCGCCAAGAACGCCAAGCCGGGTCAGGACTTCTTCCCGCTGACGGTTGACTATGTCGAGAAGACCTACGCTGCCGGCCGCATTCCGGGCAGCTTCTTCAAGCGCGAAGCCAAGCCGTCCGAGCTGGAAGTGCTGACCAGCCGCCTGATCGACCGCCCGCTGCGCCCTCTGTTCCCGGAAGGCTTCTACAACGAAGTCCAGGTCGTCATCCATGTGCTGTCGCTGAACCCGGAAGTCTCGGCTGACATCGCCGCGATGATCGGCTCGAGCGCCGCGCTGGCGATCTCGGGCATTCCGTTCAATGGCCCGATCGGCGCAGCCCGCGTCGGCTACGTCAACGGCGAGTACGTGCTCAACCCGGGCCCGACCGAGCTGAAGTCCTCGAAGATGGATCTGGTCGTCGCCGGCACCGAAGCTGCCGTGCTGATGGTCGAATCCGAAGCCGATCAACTGCCCGAAGATGTGATGCTCGGCGCCGTGGTTTTCGGCCACGACCAGGGCAAGATCGCCATCAACGCGATCAACGATCTGGTGCGCGACGCTGGCAAGCCCTCCTGGCTCGACAGCGGCATGTGGACGCCGCCGGTCAAGGACGAAGCCTTCATCGCCAAGATCAAGGCCCTGGGCGAAGAGTCGATCCGCGCCGCCTATCAAATCCGCTCCAAGCAGGCCCGTACCCAGGCCTGCCGCGAAGCCTACGCCGGCGTCAAGGCCGCCCTGACCGCCGAAGGCGTGGCCTTCGATCCGATCAAGGTCGACAACCTGCTGTTCGAAATCGAAGCCGCCACCGTGCGCGGTCAGATCCTGGCCGGCGAGCCGCGTATCGATGGTCGCGACACCCGCACCGTGCGCCCGATCGAAATCCGCACCGGCGTGCTGCCCCGCACCCACGGTTCGGCCCTGTTCACCCGCGGCGAAACCCAGGCCCTGGTGATCGCCACGCTCGGCACCGATCAGGACGCGCAGAAGATCGACGCGCTGGCTGGCGAGTTCCAGGACAAGTTCCTGTTCCACTACAACATGCCCCCGTTCGCCACAGGCGAGACCGGCCGCATGGGCAGCCCGAAGCGCCGCGAAGTCGGCCACGGCCGTCTGGCCAAGCGCGCCCTGGTGCCGCTGCTGCCCAACCGCGAAGACTTCGCCTACACCGTGCGCGTCGTCTCCGAGATCACCGAGTCGAACGGTTCGTCCTCGATGGCTTCGGTCTGCGGTGGCTGCCTGGCGATGATGGACGCTGGCGTGCCGATGAAGGCCCATGTGGCCGGCATCGCCATGGGCCTGATCAAGGAAGCCAACCGCTTCGCCGTGCTGACCGACATCCTCGGCGATGAAGATCACCTCGGCGACATGGACTTCAAGGTGGCCGGCACCACCGGCGGCATCACCGCCCTGCAGATGGACATCAAGATCCAGGGCATCACCAAGGAAATCATGCAGGTCGCGCTGGCTCAGGCCAAGGAAGCCCGTCTGCACATCCTGGAGAAGATGACCACGGCCGTGTCCGGTGCCAACACTGAGGTGTCGTCCTTCGCCCCGCGCCTGTACTCGATGAAGATCAATCCGGAAAAGATCCGTGACGTGATCGGCAAGGGTGGTTCGGTGATCCGTGGTCTGGTCGAAGAGACCGGTTGCCAGATCGACATCGGTGAAGACGGCACCATCACCATCGCCTCGACCGACGCCGACAAGGCCGAACTGGCCAAGAAGCGCATCGCCGACATCACGGCTGAAGCCGAAATCGGCAAGGTCTACGAAGGCCCGGTGGTCAAGATTCTCGAGTTCGGCGCCCTGGTTAACGTGCTGCCGGGCAAGGATGGCCTGCTGCACATCAGCCAGATCGCGCACCAGCGCGTCGAGAAGGTCACCGACTTCCTGACCGAAGGCCAGATCGTCAAGGTCAAGGTGCTGGAAACCGACGAGAAGGGTCGCATCAAGCTGTCGATGAAGGCCCTGCTCGAGCGCCCTGAAGGCATGCCCGAGTACGAAGAGCGCGCCCCGCGAGGTGATCGCGGCGACCGCGGTGATCGTCCGCGCCGTGAGCGTGGCGACCGCGGTGACTACCGCAGCGATCGCGGCGACCGCGGTGATCGTGGCGAGCGCCCGCCGCGTGCCGAACGCGCTGAGCGTCCGGCCCAGGATGCAGCGCCTGAGTCGAACGCGGCTGTCGACGCCCAGCAGCAACAGCAGCAGTAAGACCCCTGGTCCCCGGAGAGTTCCCGGATGCGCGCCATCGAGATCTCCCGCTTCGGCCCCCCCGAGGGGCTGAAGCCGGTCGATCGCCCCGACCCGCCGATGCCGGCGGCCGGGTCCGGTGAGGTGCGTCTGCGTGTTCTGGCCAGCGGACTCAACCGCCCCGATGTGCTACAGCGCAAGGGGCACTATCCACCGCCGCCGGGCGCTTCCGACCTGCCCGGCCTGGAAGTGGCCGGCGTGATTGAAGGCGGCGATGTCGATGCGATGCTGGCAGCAGGCCTGTCGATCGGTCAGCGGGTCTGTGCTCTGCTGACGGGTGGCGGCTATGCCGAGCGCTGCATCGCGCCGGTCGAACTGTGTCTGCCGGTCCCGGCCGGCCTGAGCGACGTCGAAGCAGCCTCGCTGCCTGAAACCTTCTTTACGGTCTGGTCCAACGTCTTTGACCGGGCGCGTTTGCAGGCGGGCGAAACGATCCTGATTCAGGGCGGCAGCAGCGGCATCGGCGTCACAGCCATCCAACTGGCCCGCGCCTTCGGGGCGCGCGTGCTGGTGACGGCCGGCAATGCAGACAAGTGCCAGGCCTGCCGGGATCTCGGCGCTGACCACGCCATCAACTACCGTGAGGTCGACTTCGCTGCTGAAGTCCTGCGTCTGACGCAAGGCCGCGGTGTCGACGTCATTCTCGACATGGTGGCCGGGGACTACCTGGCCCGCGAGGTAAGTTGCCTGGCCGAGGATGGCCGACTGGTGATCATCGCCGTGCAGGGGGGTATGCGAGCCGACGGCATCGACGCCAGCCTGATCCTGCGCAAGCGGCTGTCGATCCTGGGCTCGACATTGCGCCCGCGCCCGCTACCCTTCAAGGCCGCGATCGCCCGGAGCCTGCGCGACCGGGTCTGGCCGCTGCTCGAATCGGGGCGGATCCGACCGGTGTTGGCACAGACTTTCCCGGCCACAGAGGTCGTGGCCGCGCATACCCTGCTCGAGGGCCACGAACACATCGGCAAGATCGTGCTGCACTGGTCCGAGCCACTGAACTAATCCTCCTGCAGGCCCCATTTCGTATTCCGAATACCCACAAGATCCGAGAGCGAGACAAGGAACACCCATGAGCAACGTCAAAAGCAAGTTGGTTGTCGGCAACTGGAAGATGCATGGCAACCATGCCGCCAATGCCGAACTGCTGCAGGGCGTGCTGGCTGCCCGACCCTTCGGGGCCGAAGCCGCCGTCTGCGTGCCCTTCCCTTATCTGTCCGAAGTCGCCGTAACGCTGGCCAACAGCGGCCTGTCCTGGGGCTCCCAGGACGTCTCGGCTCACGAACAGGGCGCCTACACCGGTGAGGTCTCGGCCGTCATGCTGACCGAGTTCGGCTGCCGCTTTGCCATCGTTGGGCACAGCGAGCGCCGCGCCTACCACGGCGAATCGGATCAGACCGTGGCCGACAAGG
>DALYHR010000127.1:0-1829 GCA_031970775.1 Burkholderiaceae bacterium
TGCGCGCCTCGGCCGCGCTGATGCAGGCCGGAGCGCAGATGGTCAAGCTCGAAGGTGGCGGCTGGACCGCCGAGACCGTGCGCTTTATGACCGAACGCGGCGTGCCGGTGTGCGCGCACCTCGGTCTGACGCCGCAGAGCGTGCACGCGCTGGGCGGCTATCGCGTGCAGGGTCGCGATGTGCGTGCCGCCTCACTACTGCGCCAGCAGGCCCGCGAGCTGGCCGAAGCCGGCGCGGCGATGCTGGTGCTGGAGCTGATGCCCTCCACCGTCGCGGCCGAAGTGCAGGCCGACAACCCCGGGCTGATCACCATCGGCATCGGCGCGGGCCCCGATACCGCCGGACAGGTGCTGGTGATGCAGGACCTGCTGGGCATGACCCGCGGCCGGCTGCCGCGCTTCGTCAACGACTTTCTCGCTGAGGTCGCCCCGCACGGCGGCGGCGTGCTGGCGGCACTGCAGCGCTACGTCGCTGCGGTCAAGGACGGCAGCTTCCCCGACCCGGCCCGCCACGCTTACTGAAATTCATGACGACGATGAAGATCCTCCCCACCATCGCCGCGCTGCGCTCCGAACTGGCAGGCAGCCGCACCACCGTCTTCGTGCCCACCATGGGCAATCTGCACGAGGGCCATCTCTCGCTGGTGCGCCAGGCCCGCGAGCAGGGCGGCCCGGTGGTCGTCAGCCTGTTCGTCAACCGGCTGCAGTTCGGTCCGAACGAAGACTTCGACCGCTATCCGCGCACCTTCGAGCGCGACTGCGAACTGCTGCGCGGCGCCGGATGCGACATCGTCTTCGCCCCGTCCGAGGCCGAGCTCTACCCCCAGCCGCAGACCTACAAGGTCCACCCCGACCCGGCGCTGGCCGACATCCTCGAAGGCCACTTCCGCCCCGGCTTTTTCATCGGCGTATGCACGGTGGTGATGAAGCTGTTCCAGGTGGTGCAGCCGCGCGTGGCGATCTTCGGCAAGAAGGACTATCAGCAGCTGATGGTGCTGCGCCGCATGGTCGAGCAGTTCGCCATGCCGATCACCGTGCTGGCGGGCGAGACCGGGCGCAGCGACGCCGGGCTGGCGCTGTCCTCGCGCAACGGCTACCTCAGCGAGGCCGAGCGCACCGAAGCCGCCCAACTGCGCATCGCCCTGGAAGCGTTGGGCCAAGCCGCCCGTCAGCCGCAGGCGCAAAACCTCGATCTGCCGAAGCTCGAAGCCGATGCGATGGCCGCCCTGCGCCAGCGCGGCTGGGTGCCGGACTATCTGACGGTGCGCCGTCAAAGCGATCTGCTGCCGCCCACCCCGCTGGAACTGGCCACCGGCGCACCGCTGGTGGTGCTCGGCGCCGCTCGTCTGGGCAGCACCCGGCTGATCGACAACCTCGAAATCTGAGAGACCCCCATGCGCCCCGGCTCAACGCTGCGCCGGAGCGCGGGCTCGCTGCTCCTGAGCGGGATGCTGCTGAGCGGTTGCGGCGGCGGTGACCCACCCACATCCACACCGGCCCCCGCACCGGTCGACACCAGCCCCTGCTCGCTCTTCGATCAAAAGGCCCGGGTGCTGGCGCACCTGCAGGATCGCTATCTGTTCCGCGACCAGATGCCGGCCCCGGACCCTGCCGCCTTCCCGACCGCACCGGCCTACTTCGAGGCGCTGCTGGTGCACACCGATCCCCAAGGTGCGCCGCTCGACCGCTGGAGCTACGTGCAGGACAGCGTCAGCTACAACCGCATCTTCACGGCCGGCACCACGGTGGGCTACGGGCTTGGGGTGGCAGGTCGGCCCGAAGACCCGGCGCCGATCCGCATCCGCTACGTCGACCCGGGCTCACCGGCTG
>DALYHR010000127.1:1929-6400 GCA_031970775.1 Burkholderiaceae bacterium
CCCGAAGACCCGGCGCCGATCCGCATCCGCTACGTCGACCCGGGCTCACCGGCTGATCAAGCCGGACTCAGGCGCGGCATGGTGGTCGACCGCATCGACGGCCAGCTCGCCACCGATCTGCAGGCGACGCAGAACTTCGCCATGCTGACCAGCACGCTGGCGGGAACCTCGCTCAGTCTGGAAGTGCGCGACAGCGTTTCAGCCCCCGTCTCGCGCTCCATGGTGCTGCAATCGGCCGGCTACACCCTGCAACCGGTCGACCCGCGCTACACCCGGCTGATGACCCTGCCCAGCGGCCGTCAGATCGGCCTGATGTTCTACCGCAGCGTGCTGCAGGTGGCCGACCTGACGCCGACCCTGCAGCAGTTCCGCGCTGCCAATCAGGGTCAGGGCATCGACGCGCTGATCCTCGACCTGCGCTACAACGGCGGCGGCTATCTGACCACCGCCCGCACCCTGGCCTCGGACATCGCCGGCAGCCGCCTCGACAGCCAAGTCTTCGTCGAGCTGATCTACAACAGCCTGCATACCGCGCAGAACACGGTCTACCGCTTTCTTGTCGCTGATCCGAACCTGGCGCTGAATCTGCCCAAGCTGTACGTGCTGACTGGCCGGCGCACCTGCTCGGCCAGCGAGCTGATCATCAACGGGCTCAGTCCCTACCTGCCGGTGATTCAGATCGGCGCGACCACCTGCGGCAAGCCCTACGGCTTCCAACCGATCGATATCTGCGGCAACACCTACAGCGCGGTGCAGTTCTCTACCCGCAACAGCCTCGGTCAGGGCGGCTACACCAGCGGGCTGGCCCCGACCTGCGCGGTGGCCGATGACTACACCAGCGCCCCCGGCGATGTCGCCGAACCGCTCACCGCCGCGGCGCTGACCCATCTGCAAACCGGCGCCTGCCCGGCGGTGGTCAGCAGCGGCCCGCAGGCTCTGGGCCTGCGCCGCTCATCGACACGCCAAACGCCGACGCAACCCTGGCTGATGCCGGTCAACTGATCCAGCTCAGCGTCCGGCACCGCGCTGCATCTGCTCGGCCATCTTCTGCAACTGCTCAGGGCTCATGCCCTGCAGCGCACGCGGATCAAAGCCCGGCGGCATTCCAGCCGGACGCCCTCCTTGACCCGACATCCCGGAGGGCATGCCCGGCATCCCGGTCATGCGCACCTGCCCGGGCGCCAGATCGGCCGGACACGCCCCGGCATGCGTCGCAGTGATCGTCATCGTCGCGTCCTTCATGCCATGCCGCGGCGGATCGAACGTGACGTGATTGCGCATCGTGTAGCTGCGGCTGAAATCGCCGGTGGCCTTCATCGAGACATGCTGACGGCCCTCGGCCGACGTGCAATCAGCCTCGACCTCAACCCCATCGGCCAAGCGCTTGACCGACTTTTGAGTGCACTGCATGCGGTCACCGCCCTGCAGAGCCTTGCGCTGCAAATCAGCATCGGTGCGGGCATCGACACATTGCTGCGACTTGATGGCACCGCCACCGGGCATGCCGGCCTCGGCGGACATCTGCATGCTCATCTCCCACAGCCCGGCCTTGCGGCTGGGCATCTCGTCGGCGATGGCACCGACCGAGACCAGCAGCGCCGCCGAAGCGGCCAGCACACAGCGCCGACCGGTTGAATTGACGTTCATGTGACAGACCCTCATCCAGCGCGGACCACCCCGCTGGCGGCCCGAACGCGAACCATCTTCGCAGAGGACCCAGGTTTGCCGGCTTGATCTGTCACAAGCGATTCGGGCGATCTTCCTCGACGGTCTGACGACCGCCTTGATGTGCCACCAGTCATCCGCAGGACTGGCGGGCGTCTGTCCTCAATCTCCCCCGCCCAACGCCTTCCACAGCGCCAGCCGGTTGAGCTGTTCGGCCAGACGCGTCTGGGTGAGCGCCTGTTCGGCGGCCAGCAGACTGCGCTGGGCGTCGAGGCGTTCGAGTTCGCTGGCGGCACCGCGGGCGTAGCGCAGTTCGGTCAGGCGGGCGATCTCGCGGCTGGCCTGCCATTGCAGCTGTTGAGCCTCGATCTGCTCGCGCCAGCTGCTCAGGCCGGCCAGCGCGTCGGCGGTTTCGCGAAAGGAGCCCTGCACCGCCCGCTCGTACTGCGCCACCGCCACTTCGCGGCCAATCTGTGCCGCATCGACGTTGGCCCGGGTGCGGCCGGCGTCAAACAGCGCGACCATCGCCTGCGAGGACAGCGTCCAGGCGAAATGCCCTGGCAGGAACAGCTCGTTGAGCACCTGCGAGGCCTGACCGGCCGAGGCCGTCAGCGTGATGCGAGGGAAGTAGCCCGAGCGCGCCGCGCCGATGTTGGCGTTGGCGGCGATCAGCGCCTGCTCGGCCTGGATCACGTCCGGGCGGCGCAGCAGCACCTCCGAACCCAACCCGGCGGGCACGGCAGCCAGCGCCTCGGGCGCAGTCGCCGCAGCCGTCGTCGCTGGCTCGGCCTGAGGTGCAGGCAGCGGCGGCAGCAGATCGTCCGGCACGGCACCGCCGGCCAGCAGCGTCAGCGCATTCAGATCAAGGTTGCGCTGACGGGTGGCCTGCACCCAGCTGACCCGCGCGGCGGCGGCCAGGCTGTCGGCGGTCTGGCGCTCCAGCTCAGTGGCTGCACCGGCCTGGGCCTTGAGCTGCGTGAGCTGCCGCGTCTGTTCGCGCGTCTGCAAGGCGCGCTCGGCAGCCCGCAGCTGCTCGCCATCGGCCTGCAGGGTCAGCCAGGTGGTGGCGACCTGGGCGATCAGGCTGAGCTCGGCGCTGCGCCGGCCGGCCTCGCTGGCCAGCAGCTGGGCGCGGGCAGCGTCGTCCAGACTGGCCAGACGGCCAAACAGATCGACTTCCCAGTTGGTGACCTGGAGCCCGGCCGTCAGCAGGGTGGTCTGCTTGCCGTTGACCAGACTGGGCGAGCGCGACCCGGTCAGCCCGGCGCTGATCGTCGGCCAGCGGTCGGCCTGGGCCAGACCGAGCTGGGCGCGCGAGCGCTCGACGTTGAGCACCGCGACGCGCAGATCGCGATTGCGATCCAGCGCCAGCTGCACGACCCGGCGCAGCGACTCATCGAGGATGAACGAGCGCCACGCCAGCACCGCCGAAGTCGTTTCAACCCCGGAGGCTGCGGCGGCTGCGGGCAATGCCGCCGGCACCGGCAGAGCCGGGCGTTCGTAGCTGGGCGCCAGACTGGTGCAGCCGGCAGCCAGCAGCAGGGCCGACACAACGGCCGACACAACGACCAGACGTGACATCAGAGCGCGGCGCATCAGCGAACCTCCTCGGCGGACGACGACAGGAACTCGGCAGCCACGGCATCGGAGGCGGTCGAGGACACCTTCACGCCATGCGGCGCCACATGCCCGCCCGGGAACAGCCGGCGGATCACGACGAAGAACACCGGCACCAGAAACACCGCCAGCACGGTGGCGGTGATCATGCCGCCCATCACCCCGGTGCCAATCGCCCGCTGACTCGCCGAGCCCGCGCCGGTGGCCACCGCCAGCGGCAGCACGCCGAGGATGAAGGCGAAGCTGGTCATGATGATCGGCCTAAAGCGCAAGTGGCAGGCTTCGAGCGTGGCTTCGAGCAGGCCCTTGCCCTCGGCCTGCAAGTCCTTGGCGAACTCGATGATCAGGATGGCGTTCTTGGCCGAGAGCCCGATGATGGTGATCAGCCCGACCTTGAAATAGACGTCGTTGGGCATATCGCGCAGCCACACGCCAGTCAGCGAGCCGAGGATGCCCAGCGGCACCACCAGCAGCACCGCCACCGGGATGCTCCAGCTCTCATACAGCGCTGCCAGACACAAGAACACCGCCAGCATCGAGAAGGCCAGCAGGATCATGGCCTGCGAGCCCGAGAGCTTTTCCTCGCGCGACTGACCCGTCCATTCGTAGCCGAAGCCCTGCGGCAACTGCGCGGCCAGGCGTTCCATCTCGGCCATCGCTTCGCCGGTGCTGAACCCTTTGGCGGCGTCGCCGGCGATCTTCATCGCCGAGTAGCCGTTGTAGCGCACCGTCTGCACCGGGCCGTTGATCCAGCGCGTGCTGGCAAAGGCCGACATCGGCACCTGCTGGCCCCGGTTGTTGGGCACATGCAGCTTGAGCAGATCCTCGGGCTGACTGCGCTGCGCGGCTTCGGCCTGCACCACCACGCGCTGCATGCGCCCGGCGTTGGGGAAGTCGTTGACGTAGGTCGAGCCAAAGGCGGTGGCCAGCGTGCCGGCGACGGCGTCAAACGACACGCCCAACGCGGCGGCGCGTTCGCGGTCGATCTCCAGCTTGAGCTGCGGCGCGTCTTCCAGACCGTCCGGACGCACCCCCGCCAGCACCTTGCTCTGCCGCGCCATGCCCAGCAGCTGATTGCGCGCCGCCAGCAGCGCGTCGTGGCCCAGACCAGCGCGGTCCTGCAAGCGGAAGGTGAAGCCGGTGGCGGTGCCGAGTTCAGGAATCGGCGGCGGCGAGAGCGGGAAGATGA
>DALYHR010000128.1:0-6373 GCA_031970775.1 Burkholderiaceae bacterium
TGGCGGTGTACTGCTGCCCGAACTGCGGCCACAGCGAACACATCTTCGGCGCCGATGGCGGCAAGGCGATGGCGGCGCAGTACGGCGTCGATTACCTCGGCGCGCTGCCGCTGGAGCGCTCGATTCGCGAGCAGACCGATGCGGGTCGACCGACCGTGGTGGCTGCGCCGGACAGTGCACTGGCCGAGCTGTACAAGGCGGTCGCCCGCAAGGTGGCCGTGAAGGTCGCTGCGCAAGCCAAGGACTACTCCGCGAAGTTCCCGACCATCACCGTGTCGAAGAACACCTGAGCCCGCTGCGCGGACTCAGGACGGCTGCTTGAACTGGGGCGTCTGAACGGCGACCCGGTGCGGTTGCACCTTGGTGGGTGTGGCGCTGTTGTATTGACGGCGCAGCCCCAGCACCGAGCCCGAGCCTGCAGCCCCCTGAAGCGAGGCGCCGTTATAGGGCGTGATCATCAGATCGATGTTGCTGCGGCTTCCCGCGTTCAGCGACAGGGCCTGGGATTCGGTGCTGCCACGACCCAGCAGCGTGCTGCAGGGCTCGCCCTGCTGGCAGATGAAGAAATCGTTGTTCAGGTCCGAGCCGGCGATGACTGACACCCGCGGCCGGTTGTAGCCGGCGTAGCTCCAGACGTAGCGGCCGGTCGGGGTCAGGGTGGCTTGCACTGTGTCGACCACCTCGTTGCGGTCCGGGTCGATCAGCACCACGTAGACCGGCCCGCTGCGATTGGCCGTGGTGGTGTTGCCCGAGTTGTCGGGACGGGTGACGCTCATCCCCACCGTCAGGGTGCGCGAGGGGTTGATCGTGATGATCACCCGCATCACGCTGGTGCCGACCGGCAGCAGACTGCGGTCGACCTGGAGCGTGTAGGTGCCCTGACCGGAGTTGTCCGTGCGGGCCGAGGTGATCTGCACGGCTGGCGAATCGGACCGAACCGAGGTCACGGACTCGGTGGTGGGGCCGTTGGCCTTGAGTTCCAGCGTCGCGCTGCTGCGGAAGGCGCCGAAATCGAGGCTGACCGGCGTGACCACGATCGGATGGTTCTGCACCACCGGCGCGGTGGCCAGCAGATCCAGCGCGGCGTCGAGTGCCTTGCGGGCGTTGATGAGGCCGTGGCCGAAATCGCTGTCCCGTCCGGCCGCGCCCAGATCGTCGGTGAGCTTGCCACTGGCCAGCAGGGTATCGACCTGCGCCGGGGTCAGGCTCGGGTTGACGTGCCGCATCAGCGCCAGCACACCCGTGACATGCGGGGTGGACAGCGAGGTGCCTTCCATCGGACCAAAGCTCGATTGGCGCTGGCCCGCGCTGGTAAAGGTGCCGATCGTGCTGTAGATCGAGTTCACCCCGCCGGCTGCATTGATCGTGCCGGTGGAAGAGTCGCCGCCCGGGGCCACCAGGGACAGTGCGCTGCCGCTGTTGGAGTAGTAGGTCAGCTTCTTGTTGACATCGATCGCCCCGACCGAGATCACGCCGCGGCAGTTGGCCGGGGCTCCGACGGCGATACGCCGTCCCTGATCGTTGCGGCTGGAATTGCCTGCGGCGGCCACCACCAGCACGCCGGCAGCGCGCACCTGATCGACAGCGTTCTGATAGGCCACCGGGCAGCTCACGTCGCTGCCCAGGCTGAGGTTGATCACATCGGCCCGGCGCGCCGGCACCATGCCCGAATTGTTGGGCAGCCCGGCGGCGTAGAGCATCGCGTTGGTGATGTCGAGCGTCGAGGCGCCGTGACCCGGCTGGAAAACGCGCAGCGGCATGATTTGCGCCATCGGCGCGACGCTGGCGCCGAAGCGGCCGTCGAAGGTACTGGCTGCGATCAGGCCGGCGATGTGGGTGCCGTGGAACATCGGGCTATCCGCCCGCGTGGCCGGGTTGTCGCCGTTGGCGCTGTTGGCATCGCCAGGGTTGACGTTAGTCAGGAAGGAGCGGCCGGCCGAGGTGAGCTGGCTGTACAGCTCGGTGTGATCCAGCATCACCCCGTCATCGATCACCGCCACGATGGGGGTTTTCGCGCCGGGCACATTCAGGCTACCCAGTCGATTCAGGGCCGAGCTCAGGTTGATCTGATCGTAGTGCCAGCGTTGCAGCGGGTAGGACGGGTCGTTGGGTGGGAAGGTGCCGCGCAGCGCCTGCAGATCCATGCGCCAGTTCGGGTGCACGCCCAGATAGCCCCCGCCGATCTGCAGCTGTTTGGCGTACTGCAGGGTCATGACCCCAGCCGGCACCGTTTCGGTGGCCGTGAGGCTGCCTGCCGGGGCGGCAATGCCCTGCGCCGTGACGCGACCCGTCAGCTTATTCAGCCCCTGAGCCATGGCTGCGCGGCCCTGTGGCAGCTTGAGCAGTTGTGGCCCGGTGCCAGACCCCGCCGCAGTCTGTACCCCAGCCTGAGTGGCCGAGGCCGGTAGGGGCACGGCCAGAGCGGTAGCGCGGCCGCTGCCCGCCGTCGCGCGCGCTGGCGCGGTGGTGGCCTTGGCGGGGACGGCCAGCAGCTCCTGCGGGTTGAAGCTCAGGGCGGACGCCTGATTGCTGCATGAGCCGGCGGTGCCTGCCGGGCCGATGCGCAGGTTGTAGACCGCCGCGCCGCGGAAAGCGTGGACGTTGATCAGGTAGCGGCCGTTGTTGTTGATGCGCACGCACTCGTAGTGCGAGCTGCCGCTGTCCGAGTAGCCCAGTTGCGTCTGATCGGCCGAGATGACGTACAGGTCGATGTCGTTGGTCTGCTCATCACCGCCGACCTCGATCTCGACGGTCTGTCCGACGCTCAGATCGGCACTGAACCAGTCGTTGACATCGCCTTCGACCTGACTGGCGCCGGCAGGGCCGCTTCCGGGCTGATTGACCGTGCCGGCGAGCAGCACCGGGGTGTCGAGCGGCTGGGCCGAGGTGGGCTCATCGTTGGAGCGTCGCCCCGACTGGTTGCCGTCGTTGAGATCCCAGTCGATCGCAAGTTGGCTCGCCAGACCGACTGACCCTGCAATGCGAACCGGCGGTCGCGTGACCGCACTGGTCGATGTGCCATCGCTGGCGCTGCCCCCAGATCCTCCGCCACAGGCGGCAAGAACCAATGGGGCCAGCCAGACAGCCAGCCGGGGCAACCAGAGTCGCGTCATGTTCTTGTTTGTCAATCCTAACCAGGGTTACGGACACCAGGGCAAGCGCCCGAAGTAAAGAGTTCGGCCAGCATAGCGCCGACAAAGGCGGCAATTGTTCACGAATCACCGGTTCACCGCTACTCGGGCTTACCGATAGTCTCGACGCCAACGTCTCGTTCCACTTTGGTGGGATATGAGCCGTTGTATTCGACAAGAAAACAACAGAATCATGCACTACGGCGGGGCATAGCAGGTGCGAACGAGAAAACGTCTTGTAACGACAACACCTTTCCGGCCCCTTCGGCGGCGTAGCCCGGCAGCGCATTGACATCGCGCTGAAACTCTGCGCTGCGCAATTCGGTCAGCACGGCCTGCATGGCCGGCGTGTCGAGCGTGGCGGTGTGGCAGAGCAGAAAGTAGCGCTCCCGCGCCAGGGGCAGGAAGTCGAGCCGGAACTGTCGGGCAGGCGTTTCCAGACCGAGTCCGACATCGGCCATCCCGCTGGCCACACAGGCTGCCACGGCTGCATGCGTGGTCTCGCCCTGCTCGAAGCCGGGGATCCGGCCCGGATCGATTCCGGCGCGATGCAGCAGGTCTTCCAGCAGAAAGCGGGTGCCCGAGTCGGACTGTCGATTGACGAACCGGACCTCCGGTCGCAGCAGGTCCGCCAACTCGTAGATCTTCTTCGGGTTGCCGGGCGCGATCATCAGGCCCTGCCGTCGGGTGGCGATGTCGATCAGGAGCAGGTCCGGGTCGGTCAGGTAGCGAGCGTGACGGGCCAGCGCCGCGCCTTGGGTTGGCCCAAACGGAATGTGCAGTCCCGCGGCATCGCAGCGGCGTTCATGCAGGGCCGCGGCGGCGGACAGACTGCTGCCGTAGCGCCGTTCGATCTCCAGTCCACTGCGCCCGAGCCGATCGACCAGCAGTTCGATGGCAAAGCCGTGGCTGGCATGGAGACAGAGCCCGGCGGGCCGGGCCGGCAGTTCATCGCCGAGCACGCGGCTGATCTCGCCAGCCAGCTCCGAAGCCAGCGAATCCAGCACCGGACCGAGCCGGGCGGTAATGCGGTGATCGGCCCAGACCAGCTTTTCGCCCAGCGTGGTCAAGGTCGAGCCGCGTCCGCGGGTCATCAACAGCAACGGTGAGCCAAAGTGGGCTTCGCCCTGGCGGATCAGATCCCAGCCATGCCGATAGGACAGCGCCAGCCGGGTGCAAGCAGCCCGCAGGCTGCCCTCGGCCTGCACGTTGACCAGCAGCTCGATCAATCGGGCCGGCAGGGGCGGTCGGGTGTCGTCCTGAAGGGTCCAGACGGGGCGAATCGAGATCTGCTTCATTCCTGGTTCAGTAAGTGGGCAACGAATCTGTAACGATTCGGGTTCTTCCTTAGGCGGTGGACTGCATATATCCGCTGCTGGACTGCGCATATTGCGAGGTGCCTGATGGGGGGCCACCATGCGGCCTCGCGGCAGAGGAAGTACCAATCTGCGTTCCGCAACCGGTACCGCGTTTGTCGTGGCCGGTTTCGGGACAGCCCAGTGAAGTCACACAACGAGGAGACCCGATGTCTGCCATTCTCAGTCAACCCGCCGGAGCGAGTCCCGGCCTTCTGGCCAAGGAGCGCACCGTCGCTCCGGCCGGCTTCAACCGCTGGCTGGTGCCACCCGCCGCCTTGGCGATCCATCTGTGCATCGGCATGGCCTACGGCTTTTCGGTGTTCTGGCTGCCGCTCTCAAAAGCACTCGGCATCAAGGAGTCGATCAAGTGCGGCCCCGACGTCGGCTTCTGGGCTGAGCTGTTCACCAGCACCTGCGACTGGAAGATCGCCACGCTGGGCTGGATGTACACGCTGTTCTTCGTCTTCCTCGGCTCGTCGGCGGCGATCTGGGGCGGCTGGCTCGAACACGCCGGCCCGCGCAAGGCCGGGGTGGTCTCGGCGCTGTGCTGGTGCGGCGGCATGCTGATGTCGGCGCTCGGGGTCTATACCCACCAGTTCTGGATGATGATTCTCGGCTCCGGGGTGATCGGCGGCATCGGCCTCGGGCTGGGCTACATCTCGCCGGTCTCGACGCTGATCAAGTGGTTCCCCGACCGGCGCGGCATGGCCACCGGCATGGCGATCATGGGCTTCGGCGGCGGCGCGATGATCGGCTCGCCGCTGGCCGCCGAGCTGATGAAGACCTTTGCCTCGTCCACCGAAGTCGGTGTCTGGCAGACCTTCGTGGTGATGGCGCTGATCTATTTCGTCTTCATGATGGCCGGCGCGTTCGGCTACCGCGTGCCGGCTTCGGGCTGGAAGCCTGAGGGCTGGACCCCGCCGGTGGCGCAGACCGCCAACGCCATGATCACGCAGCAGCATGTGCACGTGAAGAAGGTCTGGGGCATTCCGCAGTTCTGGCTGGTCTGGATGGTGCTGTGCATGAACGTCTCGGCCGGCATCGGCGTGATCGGCATGGCCAGCCCGATGCTGCAGGAGGTCTTCGGCGGCAGCCTGATCGGCGTGGCCAAGAAATTCGGCGAACTCGACAAGGCGCAGCTCACGGCGATCGCCGGCGTGGCAGCGGGCTTTACCGCGCTGCTGAGCCTGTTCAACATCGGTGGGCGTTTCTTCTGGGCCAGCCTGTCGGACAAGATGGGCCGCAAGATGACCTACGTGGTGTTCTTCGTGCTCGGCGGTCTGCTGTACGCCTCGATTCCGGCCAGCGCGGGTGCTGGCTCGAAGCTGATGTTCGTGGCGGCTTTCTGCGTGATCCTGAGCATGTACGGCGGCGGTTTTGCCACCGTGCCGGCCTATCTGGCGGACCTGTTTGGCACCCAGATGGTCGGGGCGATCCACGGCCGGCTGCTGACCGCCTGGGCCACCGCCGGCATCCTCGGCCCCGTGGTGGTGAACTACATGCGTGAGTACCAGCTCGGTCTGGGCATGCCGCGCGAGCAGGTCTATAACCAGACCATGTACATCCTGGTCGGCATGCTGGTGATCGGTCTGGTCTGCAATCTGCTGATCCGCCCGCTCGACCCCAAGCACTTCATGAGCAAGGCCGAGCTTGACGAGGAAAAGCGTCTGGCGCATGAGCGCAGCGCGGCCGGTGAAATCGGCCCGAGCACGCGGAGCTTCCACGCGTCGCCG
This sequence comes from Burkholderiaceae bacterium, assembly GCA_031970775.1. Lineage (GTDB taxonomy): Bacteria > Pseudomonadota > Gammaproteobacteria > Burkholderiales > Burkholderiaceae_C > Sphaerotilus. The sequence continues at coordinate 6,223 of DALYHR010000128.1, forward strand.
ACCTGGCTGGTCGCTGCGGCCTGGGCGGCGGTGGGCATTCCGCTGGCCTGGGGCGTGTACCGCACGCTGATCAGCGTGGGCAAGTTCTTTAACTGAGTCTTCTTGAACTGAAGCGGGGTGGGACGATGGACGTTGCCGAAGTTTCCACAAG
>DALYHR010000129.1:0-6348 GCA_031970775.1 Burkholderiaceae bacterium
GCGGCCGCTCAACGCGAAGTCCATGTTTTTGTGGTCGGTGAATCCAGCCGGCGCGACCGCTGGGGCCTGCTGGGCTATGGCCGCGACACCACGCCGGAGCTGTCGGCCCTGGAGCGCAGCGGCGGCGTCATCGGTCTGGGCAATGCCATCTCCTCCTGGAGCATTACCCACGCCTCGGTGCCGACGCTGCTCAGCCGCAAGTCAGATCTCGATCACCGCCGGATCTTTCCGGAGCGCTCACTGGTATCGCTTTATCGAGAAGCGGGCTTTCGCACCTACTGGATCTCCAATCAGGCCCGCCCTTTTGGTGCCGGCAACACCCTGTCGCACATGGCCGACGAAGCCGACGAGTCGATCTGGACCACCGTCAATGGCAACTACAGCCACGGCAAGCAAACCCACGATGGCGCCTTGATCGAGCCGCTGCAGGCCGTGCTGGCCCGGGGCGAGCCGCGTGTCTTCATCGTGCTGCACATGATCGGCAGCCACGACGCCTACCAGACTCGCTACCCCGCCGAGTTCAACCGCTTCCACCCCTCGATGGAGGACCTCGGTTTGAACGATCACCACAGCGTGGCCAACCGGGTTGCGGTCAACAACTCCTACGACAACAGCATCGCCCACACCGACCACGTACTGGCCGAGACGATCCGCCGCATCGGGGCGGCCGCGCCGCTGGCCAGCCTGTATTTCGTCTCCGATCACGGTGAAAACCTGTTCGACGGCGACTGCGCCCGCTCCGGCCACGGTGACTCGACCCGCTGGAACTTCGAGGTAGCCTCTTTCATCTGGACTTCGCCGGGCTGGCAAAAGCTCTTTGCCGACCGTCTTCATCAACTGCGCGCCCATCGTGCAGAGCCGATCGGCTCGAACAATGTCTTTCATACCGCCGCAGGGCTGGCTGGTATCCGCAGCGACAAGGCGCGGGCCGATCTCGATCTGGGTAGCACCGAATTCCGCCGTTCGGTGCGTCATATCAACACCCCGCAGACGATGGATTTCGACCAGGTTCAGTTCAGCGGCGCCTGTCTGTGGGGTCGCAAGGGCCCGTCCGATCGCTCTGCCGCGTTGCAGGGCCGTGCGAAGATCGGTGCATGACCCTGACCGAACTGCGCTACATCGTCGCCGTCGCCCGTGAACGCCACTTCGGCCGCGCCGCCGAGGCCTGCTTCGTCTCTCAGCCCACTCTGTCGGTGGCGATCAAGAAGCTCGAAGAAGAGCTCGAAGTCAAGCTCTTCGAGCGCGGCGGCAACGAAGTCAGCGTCACCGCGCTGGGTGCCGATATCGTCCGGCAGGCGCAGATCACCCTCGACAGCGCTGCCGCCATCAAGGAGCTGGCCCGCCGCGGCAAGGACCCGCTGGCCGGCGCCCTGCGGCTGGGCATCATCTACACCATCGGGCCCTACCTACTGCCGCCGCTGGTGCGTGAAGCGATCGCCCGGGTGCCACAGATGCCGCTGATGCTGCAGGAGAACTTCACCGTCAAGCTGCTGGAGATGCTGCGCACCGGCGAGATCGACTGCGCCATCCTGGCCGAACCTTTCCCCGACACCAATCTGGCGCTGGCCCCGCTGTACGACGAGCCCTTCGTCGTTGCCGTGCCGGGCCATCACCCGCTGGCGCAGCGCACTTCAATTTCCAGCGCCGAGCTGCGCGACGAGACCATGCTGCTGCTCGGCACCGGCCACTGCTTTCGCGATCAGGTGCTCGACGTCTGCCCCGAATTCGCGCGGCCGGCCGGATTCGGCGCAGGCAGCGGCAGCGGTGACGACATGCGCCGCAGCTTCGAAGGCTCGTCGCTGGAAACCATCAAGCACATGGTCGCCTCGGGCATGGGCATTACCGTGCTGCCTCTGCTCTCGGTGCCGCGCTCACCCGTGCCAACTCACGCCGACGGCGTCCCCCTGCTGCACACCCTGCCTTTTGCCGACCCCGTACCGACCCGCCGTATCGTGCTGGCCTGGCGGCGCAGCTTCACCCGCTTTGAGGCGATTGCTGCGCTGCGCAACGCTATTCATGCCTGCGAACTACCCGGCGTGAACTGGCTGCGGACCTGATGACCCATTCGCGGTCCTCCGCGCCGCAGGCTCAAAAGTCGACCTCCACGCCCAGCGGACTGATATCGGCCGCCGCATCGCCCAGGGTTCCGGCCGGCCCGGCTGAGGCCCCCGTGAGTTCTTCCAGCGAGAGATACAAATCAACGCTGAAAGCCTCGAGACGCATTCGGGTCTGCGCCACAGCGGCAAAAGGCCAATACAACCCCAAGGTCACGGCGGTGAGCACGGCGTTTTTCATCAGCAGTTTCAACAAGGCATTGGCTGGCAGTGCGCTGTTGAAGCGGATGTGCTCGCTGCGCGTGTTATTCCAAAGCAGATCCTGCAGTCGGGCCGGCCGGTAAGTCATCATCACCAGGGCCGTGGCGTAGAGCAGCAGCGAGCTCGGCACCGCGCCCAACCCGCCTGTCACAACAGTGATCAAAGTGGCCACGACACCGGCCCCGACCAGCACCAGAATCGTCATCAAGCTGATGCGCGTTTCCAGATTTTGATAATCCTTGAGCGAAACACTCAGGCGCGTCACCTCAGCGCCCAGGCGGTAATGTCCATGCTGATAGCCCTTGAAGCGCCATCCCAATCGAAACGCCTGAATCAGCAGCACGACCAGCAGCCCCAGAGCCCCAATCAAGAACAGCATGGGTACCCAGGGTTGCACACTGCCCAAAGCAAGGGCGGCAACGGCCAGCACGACCGCTGATAGCAGCAACCACGCCAGCGGTGCAAACACCCGATACAGATCCTTGAGCGAACCATCAAACTGAAACCTCAAGCCGCGCCACAGCGTGTGGCCGGTTCGAAAGCGCAGGGAAGACCACATCAGCCAAGGCAGGAATGGCACCAGAAGCACCAGCAAGCCGCGAGCGGATTCACCATAAATCGACTGCGCCACGACCCACAGCACGAACATCACGCTGACCAGCACATGCCCGCGCAGCATGACTTTCGGATTCCCATCGAAACCCAGCGGGGCATCGCCGACCCAGGTGTTCTCATAGAAAAAGCGGCGCTTCCGGACCTTGGCAAAGGGCCAGTACAGCCCCAGGGTCAGGGCCGTCAAAATCAGATTGACGATCCAGATGCGAAAGTATCCGGCCCCTGTACCGGTGAATCGAACCGGCAGCCGGGTGTGATAACGGGGCATGTTGTCCACGAAGACTCCTCTCTGAACTTTGATTTCTGGGGGTGTTACCAAGGACACCGTAGCCACCCGGACCGCATTGCCCCTTGAGGCAAAACAAGGGCGGCTCAGTTGAGGGCTCACCACCCACCCCGGCGGGTACGACAGGCAGGCAGCCCGCGGCGGACCCATAATCCCGCCCCGTGAATACCGCTTCTTCAGAGTCTGCCCCCGCATCGAGGACACCGACAGCCCCGGCCGCTCGAGGTTTGAGTCGGCTGCGTCAGCGGCTGGACCTTTACCTCGACTTGATCCGCTGGAGTCGGCCTGCCGGTTGGTTGCTGCTGCTGTGGCCGACGCTCTCGGCGCTGTGGCTGGCGGCCGGCGGCTTTCCGGGCTGGCATCTGTTGATCGTCTTTACGGCCGGCACGGTGCTGATGCGCAGCGCCGGGTGCTGCATCAACGACGTGGCTGATCGCGACTTCGACAAACATGTCAAACGCACCGCACAACGCCCAATCACCCGCGGGGCCGTGAGCGTGCGCGAGGCCCTGGCGGTTGGCGCCGTGCTGGCCCTGATCGCCTTTGCCCTGGTGCTGACCACCAATACGCCCACCATTGCCGCCTCATTCGGCGCTCTGGCGGTGACGATGGCCTACCCCTATGCCAAGCGTTGGGTCTCGATGCCGCAGGCCGTACTGGGTATCGCCTTCAGTTTCGGCATCCCGATGGCCTATACCGCCGCGCGGGGTGAACTCGATATTCCGACTGTGACATGGCTATTGCTGGGCAACCTGTTCTGGGTGCTGGCCTACGACACGGAATACGCCATGGTCGATCGCGACGACGATCTGAAGATCGGCATCAAGACCTCGGCCATTACGCTGGGCCGTGCTGACGTCGCGGCCATCGCCCTGTTTTATGCCGCTTTCCTGGCGATCTGGACCTGGCAAGGCCTGCGCGCCGGGCTGGGGGTGCTCTTCCTGCTGGGTATGGCCGGTGCCGCTGTGCAAGCGCTGTGGCATATCGCGTTGATTCGCCACCGTGAGCGCGATCCCTGTTTCCGCGCCTTCCGACTCAATCACTGGCTTGGCTTCAGTGTCTTTGCCGGCCTGGCTCTTGATCTCTGGCTCCATGCCAAGGGACTCCCCGGATGAATACGAAGTTCTGTGTCTTCCGCCCCATCGGCTCCCTCGGCTTTGTGGTTGGGGCGGCCCTCACCGCTCAGGTGCTTGCCTTGGCAAGCCCTCAGGCTGCGGCCTCACCTACTGCCGCCACGCCGCCCAAGCCACTGCATATGCCCGCAGAACAACTGCGCAAGAACCCTGCTGTTCATCCGGGCGAGGCCGTGGCCGGCAAATCTCAGGGCGATTGGTCGTTGGCCTGGTGGCAATGGATGGCCAGTTTTGGGGCTGAGTCCAACCCCGCCAATGACCCGAGTGGCGACCTGTGTACCAAAGGTCAGAACGGTCCGGTCTGGTTCCTGGCCGGCTCGACCGGCGAGCGCCGTTCGCTGCGCCGCTGCCGCGTGCCCAAAGGCAAATATCTGTTTCTGCCGCTGATCCAAAGTTTGGTCGCGCCGCAGGAACCCGGTGAACACGTCTGTGCCGAGTTGATGCTGCGCGCCGCCAAAATCACTCGCGAGGCTTCGGCCCTGGTCACCGATATCGACGGTCTTCGCATCGAACAACTCGACCGCTATCGGCAGGCCACGCCAGCCTGTTTCAACCCTGGCTCCCAAGCTCCGAAGGGATCTTTTGGCTCGATTGCTGCTTCCAACGGCTACTACGTGATGCTGTACCCCCTGCCCAAGGGTCGACATATCCTGAACTTCAGCGGCGCCCTGCCCGGCACCATTCAGTCGGTCACCTATCAGCTCACTGTCGACTAAAGGGCTCCATCAGATCTGATCCAGCGGGCTGCGCACCCCGCGCCCGCCCCGGTTCAGCACGTGGGTATAAATCATGGTGGTCTTCACGTCGGTATGACCGAGCAACTCCTGCACCGTGCGAATGTCGTAGCCGGACTGCAGTAAATGCGTCGCAAACGAATGCCGCAGCACATGCGGCGAACAAGGTTTAATGATGCCAGCCTGCCGCGCCGCGGCAGCCACGGCGCGCTGCAGGGTCAGTTCCTGCATGTGATGCCTCCGCAACTCGCCGGAACGCGGATCAGTACCAATTCGCCGGCTCGGAAACACCCATTGCCACCCCCAGCTTCGATCCATGCCGGGATATTTATTCGCCAGCGCGTCGGGCAAAAATACGGCGCCATACCCGTCAGCCAAATCTTTCTGATGCAGCGCACGCGTGGCCGAGAGCTGTTGTTGCAAGGGCAAAATCAGATTCTCAGGCAATACCGTCACCCGGTCCTTGCCACCTTTGCCCTGACGAACGATGATTTCCCGCAACTGAAAATCCACATCCTTGACCCGCAGCCGCAGCCCTTCGAGTAATCGCATACCTGTGCCATAAAGCAGTTGCGCCACCAGACCCGTCACACCGGACATGGCTTGAAGTAGCCCCTGAACTTCTCGCGGAGTCAGGACGACGGGCAATCGCTGGGGTTTCTTGGCAATCACCATTTCTCTGAGCCAGGGCAGATCCAGCTCGAGAACCTCGCGATACAGAAACAGTAATCCTGCCTTGGCCTGGTTCTGCGTCGATGCAGAAACGGTTCGCTCCACGGCCAGATGGCTGAGAAAGGCCATCACTTCCCCCGCCCCCAAGTCGGCCGGATGTCTCTTGCCGTGGAACAGGATGAACCGTCGCGCCCACTGCACATAGGCCTCTTCGGTGCGAATGCTGTAATGCTTGAGCCGGATCGCCTCGCGCATCTGATCCAGCAGACGCACCGGCTCACGCTCCTCTACCGGCCCTGCGTCCGGCTCCAGGCCATGCCTGTCTGTGTCGAGTGTCTTCATACACAGAAATTTAGGAGGTCTATCGCGCCTACGCCCTCCCCCAAAAGTCGGAATCATGGGGGCTTTTCAGGGGTCAACCGTTGTCTTACGATGCCCACAGGGAGCGTCACTCTGCTTGATAGGCCTCACACCGAGTCCTTCTGAGTGATGTCGAAATTAAGTTAGGCCACTTAGAAAAGGGAGAGTTTCAGTGTTCGGTCTGTGCACTTCCACCGCCGTGCAGCGTGAGTTCCGCTCAATGCTTTGCAAGG
>DALYHR010000130.1:0-6346 GCA_031970775.1 Burkholderiaceae bacterium
TCCGGAATCCAGTTCGCGGTGTTCATGTCGTGGGTGCGGCGGCGGTCGTCGCCGGTGTTCTTGCGCAGCTCCAGGAACTCCTCGATGTCGAGGTGCCAGGTCTCCAGATAGGCGCAGACCGCGCCCTTGCGCTTGCCGCCCTGATTGACCGCCACCGCCGTGTCGTTGACCACCTTCAGGAACGGCACCACGCCCTGCGATTCGCCGTTGGTGCCCTTGATGTGGCTGCCCAGGGCGCGCACCGCGGTCCAGTCGTTGCCCAGGCCGCCGGCGAACTTGCTCAGCAGGGCGTTTTCCTTGATCGCCTCGTAGATGCCGTCCAGATCGTCGGGCACGGTGGTCAGGTAGCAGCTCGACAGCTGCGAGCGGCGCGTGCCGGCGTTGAACAGGGTCGGCGTGCTCGACATGAAATCGAAGCTCGACAGCACTTCATAGAACTCGATGGCGCGGGCTTCGCGGTCGATTTCGTTCAGCGCCAGGCCCATCGCCACGCGCATGAAGAAGGCCTGCGGCATCTCGATGCGGCGCTTGCCAATGTGCAGGAAGTAGCGATCGAACAGCGTCTGCAGGCCGAGGTAGTCGAAGTCCAGATCGCGCTCGGGGTGCAGCGCCGCACCCAGACGGTCCAGATCGAACTGCATCATGCGGTCGTCGAGCAACTCGGCCTTGACGCCCTGACGGATGAACTGAGGGAAGTACTCGGCGTAGCGGGCGGCCATCTCGGCCTGCGTGACTTCCTCGCCGAGGATCTCGCGGCGGATGGTGTGCAGCAGCAGCCGGGCGGTAGCGCGGGTGTAGCCGGGGTCAGTTTCGATGCGGGTGCGCGACGCCAGAATCGCCGCCTTGTAGACCTCGTCGATCGGCACGCCGTCGTAGAGGTTGCGGCGCGTCTCGGCCAGCACCGGCGCAGCCGACACTTCATCGCCCAAGCCCGCACAGGCCGATTCGATCAGGGCCTGCAGCCCGGGCAGGTCGAGGGGCAGACGCTTGTCGCCGTCGACCACCATCAGCTGCGGCTCGGCCGGCGTGGCGGTCTGCACCTGACGGGCGCGCTCCTGCGCACGGCGCTCGCGGTACAGCACGTAGGCGCGCACCACCTCATGATGCTCGGCGCGCATCAGCGCCAGTTCGACGTGATCCTGCACATCCTCGATGTGGAAGGTGCCGCCGCTCGGACGCGAGCGCAGCAGCGCGCGCACCACGTTCTCGGTCAGATGTTCGACCGTCTCGCGCACGCTGGCCGAGGCCGCACCGTGCGTGCCGCGCACCGCCAGAAAGGCCTTCATCAGCGCCACCGAGATCTTGTGCGGCTCAAACGCCACCACCGAACCATTGCGGCGGATCAGGTGGTACGCGGCGTAGGCCGACGACGCGCCTGCCTTCGGCTCGCTGCCGAAAGCCGGGGGAATCTGGGTGGAGGCGGACTCGCTGACGATGGACTGCATGGCGTGAGCTCGGGCTGGTGTTCAATCTTGAAGGGGCGCGAGAATAGCACGCCCCAAGCCCTCGCACACTACCTGTAGTGCAACAAATCCATGTCAAGCACTATATGGCTCTAATGGCGCGGATTGGCGCCAAACCCACAGGGCCGAGCCGGCCAACAGCCCGGCCAGCCGCTCCCAGTCGAAGCCGGGTCCGGGGTCGGCCTTGCGCTCCGGGGCGATGTGCTCGTGCCCGACCACAGCGCGCAGCGGCCAGTCGGCCTGCAGGGCGCGGATCAGGGCTGCGAGCTGCTGGTACTGCGCCGGCTCGAAGTTCTCGCCTTCCAGCCCTTCGAGCTCGATGCCGATCGAATAGTCATTGCAGTTGTCGCGCCCGCCCCAGCTCGATCGCCCGGCGTGCCAGGCCCGCCGCTCCGGATCGACGAAGCGGACGATCTCGCCCTCGCGCCGGATCAGAAAATGCGCCGACACCTCGACACCGCGAATCGTCTCGAAGTACGGATGCGCACTCCAGTCGAGCTGATTGCAAAAGAACCGCTCGATCGCATCGCCGCCATACACCCCGGGCGGCAGGCTGATCGAATGCAGCACCACCAGATCGACCACTGCGCCCTCGGGCCGCGGGCCATGGTTGGGCGAGTCGACCCAGCGCATCGGCGGGGCAACGCAGGGCGACGTCATGCCGCCCCAGCCGTCGGGCTCGCCGGGCCTTCGTCGGCAGTGTCTCCGTCGAGATGGATGCCAAGCCGGGCCATGCGATAGCGCATCTGCCGCAGCGTCAGCCCCAGGCTGGCCCCGGCGGCGGTGCGATTGTTGCGATGCCGCTCCAGCGCCTGCAGCAGGATGCGGCGCTCGACCTCGTCGAGGTGGCCGGCCAGATCGCCCGGCAGTACCTCGGGTTCGGCGCTCGACCTTGCCAACTCAGACGCAGCGATCACCGGCATCGTGTCGTCGACCCGGGCCGACGGCTCGCGGGGCTCCAGCCCCAGATCCTCGGCCGAGATCACCTCCCCGGAGGACAGGGCGACCGCCCGGTGCAGCAGGTTTTCCAGTTCGCGCACATTGCCGGCAAAGGGCTGCTGCCGCAGCAACGCCATCGCATCGGCCGACAGGGTGTAGCGCACCCGGCTGCGCATCTCGGCCGCCAGCCGGTCGAGGATCGAGGCGCACAGCGACTCCAGATCCTCCAGCCGCTCGCGCAGCGCTGGCACACGGATCTCGATCACATGCAGCCGGTAGTACAGATCCTGCCGAAAGCGACCGGCCTGCACTTCGGCCGCCAGATCCTTGTGCGTGGCGCTGAGCAGCCGCACGTCGGTGGGCAGCTCGGCCATCGCCCCGACCGGACGCACGGCGCGCTCCTGCACGGCGCGCAGCAGCTTGCTCTGCATCGCCATCGGCAGATCGCCGATCTCGTCGAGAAACAGCGTGCCGCCGCGTGCTGCCTGAAAGAAACCCTCGCGGTCCTCGTTGGCCCCCGTGAAGGCCCCCTTGCGATAGCCGAAGAACTCGGCCTCCAGCAGGGTCTCCGGAATCGCCCCGCAGTTGACTGCGACGAAGGGCCCGCTGCTGCGCTCGCCCGCCTGATGAATCGCCCGCGCCACCAACTCCTTGCCGGTGCCCGATTCGCCGCAGATCATCACCGGCGCCATGCTGCGCGAGACCTTGCCGATCAGCGAGCGCACCTGCCGCATCGGCGCCGAATCCCCGGCCATCCGCTGCGCCGAACTTCCTCGCACCTGTCCGCCCGGCAAGCCGGTACGAACGTTGCGCACCGCGCCACCGACCGCCGAAGCGATCACCTGGCGGAACTGCTTCAGGTCGACCGGCTTGGTCAGGTAGTCGAAGGCGCCGGCCTTGAGCGCCTGCACCGCGTTCTCGGGCGAGCCGTAGGCGGTGATGACGATCACCTTTTCGGGTCGGCTGGCCTGCTCCAGCCGCGCCAGCAGATCGATGCCACAGCCATCGGGCATGCGCATGTCAGTGATCACGGCGGCGAAACGCTCTTCCTGCAGCAACGACCAGGCGTCCTCGACCCCGGCCGCCGTCTCGATGCTGTAGCCCTCACGCAGCAAGGTCAGCTCGTACAGAGTGCGCAGATCCGGTTCGTCGTCAACGACCAGCAGTCGATTCGAGGCTTCCATCGTCGGGGTCGGCCAGCAGGTGGCATCAAGGGGCGGAGGGCTGATCGGGCTGCCCGCAAGGCAGGATCACGGCGAATTCATTGTGCCGCAGCGCCTCGTCCAGCCGAGCCCGATACACCACCTGCGCGCCGTAGCGTTCACACAACTCGCGGCAGATATACAACCCCAGCCCGACCCCTCGGCTGCGCGTCGAGAAGAACGGTTCAAACAGGTGCGGCACCACCTCGGCGCTCACCCGCGTGCCATCGTTGGCGACCTGCAGTTCAAGAACCCCTTCGTGGCGCGAGACCAGACGCACGGCCATGCAGGCGCGGGTACGGCTGCTGTGACGCAGTGCGTTGTCGAGCAGGTTGATGACCACCCGGCGCAGATGATCGCTGTCGAAATGGATCCAGCCTCCCGCCCAATCCGGATCGGGCAAATCGATCTGCAACGGCCCATCCGGTGCGGCAGCCAACCCGTTGAGCCGCAGCCACTCGGCGCAGATCGCGGCGATCTGCGCAACCGGATCGAGCCAGGGCACTTCGCGCGCCGCACCCGGCGCCACTTCCATCACATCGTCGACGATGCGGCGCAGTCGCTCGACGTTGTCGGCCACCATGCGCAGCAGCCGGAACTGCGGCCCGGTCTCGATGTCTTCCATCAGCAGGGCATTGGCCTGGGCGATCGCCGCCAGCGGATTGCGGATCTCGTGGGCGATCGCGGTGGAGAAACGCCCCATCGCCGCCAGCCGGTCCTGACGCATACGCGCTTCGATGGTGCGCAGATCCTCCAGGAACAGCACTCCGAGCATCTGCCCGGCCTGGACACCGGGCTCCCGGGTCAGCCGAAGCCGGACCCGCAGCATCGTCGAGCCAACCGGTATATCCCGCCCCAGGGCCGGCCAGACGCCGGCTTCGAACCCTTCCTCCACCGCCGCCCACAGCTCCCCGGAATTGGCCCGCTGCAGCAGAAAAGGCGGCAGCGGCGGGGTCGGCGTGAGCGTCAGTTCGAGCAACGCCAGCGCCGCCGGGTTGGCCGCACGCACCAGTCCGCTGCGATCGATCACCATCACGCCCTCGGACATCTCGTCGATCATCAGCCGATTCAGCGCCGCCTGCTGCCGAGCCAGACTCAGCGAGTTGCGGGTGACCAGTTCCTGCCGGGCCAAGCGATTGGACAGCTCGCCAGTCAGGACGGCGATCAGAAACAGCCCGGCGCCCGCGATACCGGCCTGAGGAAACAGCACCGCAGCCGACCAGCCATCCAGCACTTCGATCCAGGCAGCACCGAGCAGGATCAGGGCGACCCCGGCCGCCACGGCCAGCGCCATACGCCGGCGCGCCAGCACTGCGGCCATCAGCACCGGCAAGGCAAAGACGGCTGCAAGGTTCTGCCCGCTGCCCAACAGAATCAGCAAGGCGGTGAAGACCCCCAGGTCCACGCCCAGGGTTGCCAGCCACCAGCGTCGCCGCCGCACCAGCGCGGACGTGGCCAACGGCGGCGTGCGCTGCTGCCAGCGGTACACCGCCAGCGCTGACAGCACGTGGCCCAGGCTCAACGTCAGCACCGGCAGCGGATAAGGCACGCTGGCATAGAGCGCCAGCACTGCCTCGATGCTCAACAGCGTGCCGCCGAGCAGAAGGCGGGCCAGGCTGAACACCCGGACCAGCCGGAACAGTCCCCCGCTGGATGCTGCCGCTGCGCGCGAGTCAGCGCCCCGGGAGTCGGCGGGCGTCGTCACGGTGGGCCGAGCTGCAATAGAACGTGCCGGCCACATCGCCGCTCACGGCTTCAGCCTCGGGCAGACACAACCCGCAGAGCTCGCAGCGCACCAGCTCCGTACGCCGGGCCGAGGGAGCAGCGGCCGGCGGCGCCGAAGCGGGCTCCGGCGCAGCGCGGCGTTGACCGGACCTCAACCACCCCAGCACCAAGGCGACCAGCCCGATCAGGGCGAGCCACTTCATTCGCGCTGTCCGTCGCGTTGCTCAGCCGCCACTGCGGTCGGTGGGGTGCCGCGATGCAGCATCACTTCCATCACGAAGCGCGAGCCGACATAGGACAGCAGCAAGAAGATGCTGCCCACATAGAGCCAGCGCGTGGCACGGCGCCCGCGCCAGCCCAACACATGCCGGCCGGTCAGCAGGGCAGCAACCACCAGCCAGCCCAGCAGCGAGAACACCATCTTGTGATCCCAGCGCCACGCCGGCCCCGAGACCCAACCCAGCAGCACGGCCAGCGACAGGGCGACAAAGCCAGCCTCGACGAAACGGAAGGTGCGCCGCTCCAGGGTCAGCAATGGCAGCGAAGCACCCCCGGCGTCTGCCACCGGCGCTCGGCGCGAACGCATCGCATGCTCAGCCCGGTCGAGCAGGATCGCGTGCAACACCGCCACCCCGAACAGTCCGTAAGACACCAGTCCGAGCACCCAATGCAGCGGCGCCCAGGGTGAGCTGGTGTGACCGAGCGGATCACCGGGATACAGCAGCACCAACAGCAGCGAGGCGCTACCCGCCATCGACAGGATGCGGCGCACCTCCGGCTGGAGCTGGAAGCGGACCTCAATGGCGTAGACCAGCACCACGCCCCACAGCGTCAGGCTCAGCGCCAGCGCGAAGCCGAAGCGCGCGCCGACCGCCGCTTCGCCCAGCCCGAACTGGTGCGCCAGCAAGGCGCCGCCATGGGCTAGCCAGGCCAGAACAAAGGCCCGGGACGACCAGCTGCGATGCATGCCAAGCACCAGCAGGTAGGTCAGAACCGCCAGCAGGGCCGGCACGACGA
>DALYHR010000131.1:0-6318 GCA_031970775.1 Burkholderiaceae bacterium
CGCTGAAACCTGAAAGCCAGCTCACCTCGGCCGATATCCAGAAGCTTCAGGATGCGGCCAACAAGCACGAAGAGTTCATGGCCGAAATCGACGAGAAGTCGCGGGCCCGCGCCAGCGATATGGCGATTCATGCGATGGATAACAACGATCCGTTCGTGCGTCGCTTTATCTACTACTTCGCCTGGTTCTGGTCGACGATCTCGATCGTCTATTTCTTTGCCGTCACCTTCATCCAGATTCCCCCGTCTGGCCAGAACACCGCCAACACGATTCTGGGCTTCCTGCTCGGCACGGCGGTCTCGGCGATTCTGCAGTTCTTCTATGGGTCGTCCAAGTCGAGTCAGGACAAGACTGCGGCGATGAACGCCATGCGGGGGAATCAGAAATGACTCCCGAACTTCGACACCTTCAGGCCGCCGGTGTGCAAAAGCCGGAGTTGTGGATTGAAGCGATCCGTCTGGCCTGCGCCGAATTTGGCATTGACACGGAAAAGCGTGTAGCAGCCTTTCTGGCACAGACCGCCCATGAATCCGGCGGCTATGTGGCGCTCCAGGAAAACCTCAACTACCGCGCCGCCACCATGGCCACCTGCTGGCCGTCCCGCTTTGCCGTACTGCTCCCCCCCGGCGACCCCAAAACCTCCAAACCGAAAAAGGATGCCAAGGGGGCCAATATCCCGAACAAGTTCGCGATGACCCTGGAAAAGCACCCTGAGCAGATCGCCAACGTGGTGTATTCCTCCCGCATGGGCAACGGCCCGATTGAATCCGGTGATGGTTGGCGGTTTCGCGGACGTGGCCTCAAACAGCTGACCGGTCGGGATAACTACACCCGCTGTGGCGCGGAACTCAAACTGGATCTGGCGGGTAATCCGGATCTGCTGCTGCAGATGATTCCGGCCGCGCGGTCGGCCGGCTGGTTCTGGGACACCAACCACTGTGCCGGCTTCATCGACAAGGATGATTTCGTCGGGCTGACCAAGCGCATCAACGGCGGCACTCTCGGTCTGGAGGACCGATTGCGCCGCTACAGGGCCGTGTTGGCGGTGATTTAAATCAGGTGCAGTCAGCGGGCCTTCATGGCCTGTTCGACGCCCTGGTTGGCCAGCTGATCGGCTTTCTCGTTGCCAGGGTCGCCGGCGTGGCCCTTGACCCAGCGCCAATCGATGGTGTGCAGGCTGGCCAGGGCTTCGAGGCGTTGCCAGAGTTCCTGGTTCTTGACCGGCTTGCCATCGGCAGTCTTCCAGCCGCGCTTTTTCCAGCCGTGAATCCAGGTGGTGATGCCGTTGCGCACGTATTCGCTGTCGGTATAGAGCGTGATATCGCAGTTGCGCTTGAGGCTGACCAGGGCCTCGATCACGGCGGTCAACTCCATGCGGTTGTTGGTGGTGGTGGCCTCGCCGCCGAACATTTCCTTGCTGTGGTCGCCGCTGCGCAGCCACACCCCCCAGCCGCCCGGGCCAGGGTTGCCCTTGCAGGCACCATCGGTATAGATCAGCACCTGCGGGCGTGGCAGGCGCGGTGCGGCGGGACGAACTTCAGTTTCACTCATCCCCACATTGTTGCCGCTGCCGGGTGGGGACGGGTAGCGGCATCTGCCGGCGACGCTGCCGACGGGCTTCCTGGCGTCGGGCTTCGAGTTGATGCATGCCGTAGACCCGTTTGACCGCCTGCGTGATCGACACGGCCCCGGGCCACAGGCGCGGCCCGACGCGCTCCATCCAGCCCAGACGCTCCAGCCAAGGCTGATGTTCCAGGCAGGGGCGGTGGATACCACGAATTTCCTGCTCGATTTCAAAGCCGAGCAATCGCAGCCAGTCGTGCAGCCGCCGCCGGCCGATCCAGGATCGGGTTGGCAGGTGACGACACCCCAGACGCTGCACACCCCAGAGGCTGGCCGGATTGAAGCCGATCACCAGGATGCGGCCATCACCGACCAGCACGCGCTCGGCCTCCCGCAGCGACTGATGCGGATCGTGGGCTACCTCAAGCGTGTGCGGCATCACCACCAGGTCGATCGACCGTGATGGAAACGGCAGTGACTCGAATTCGGTCAAGAGATCCACCCCGGGTGCGGGCTGATTGCTGAGCGTCCAGCGGTGCTGCATGCGGTTTTCCCGCAGTCCGTCGAGTTGCGGCCAGCCCAGCTGTACGGCGTGAAAGCCGAAGAAATCCGGCACCAGCCGATCGAGCTGTGACTGCTCCCAGTCCAGCAGCAGACGGCCCGAGGGGCTGGCCGGCCAGCGGGGGCTTCCGGGGTCGCTCCCTATAATCGGCGTGAGATTTGTCATGAAACTGCTTGCCCTACCCGCCTTCGACGACAACTACATCTGGCTGCTGCACGACGGCGCCAGGGCGCTGGTCGTCGATCCGGGCGATGCCATTCCGGTGCTCGAAGCACTCGACCGGCTCGCTCTGGATCTGGCGGCGATTCTAGTGACGCACCACCACGGCGACCACACCGGCGGGGTGTCCGACCTGCTCGATCGCTTCCCCGCCGCCGAGGCCTGGGGCGTGATCCGTGGACAGGAGCTATCGGGCCGAGTCCGGGCCGTGCAGGATGGAGAACGACTCGAGCAGCTCGGCCTGAGCTGGCAGGTGATGACCACGCCGGGTCATACCCGAGATCACTGCGTCTTCTTTGCCAACCGTCAGGGAGCGCTGCAAGCCCCCCTGCTGTTTTGCGGAGACACGCTGTTTTCGGCCGGCTGCGGTCGGCTCTTTGAAGGCTCGCCACAGCAGATGGCCGCCTCGCTGCAGCGGCTGGCTGCGTTGCCAGCCGATACACAAGTCTGCTGTGCACACGAGTACACCCTGGCCAATTTAAGGTTCGCGAGGGCTGCGGACCCTGATAATGCGCCGCTCGCCACCTACCAGCAGAGGTGTGCGGATCTGCGGGCGGAGCATCGCCCGACCCTTCCGGCCCGGCTGGAAGTCGAACTGCTGATCAATCCGTTCCTGCGCTGTACTGAACCCGCTGTGGTCCGGTCGGCCCAGGCCCGTGGTGCGGACCCCTCCGATCCTGTGTCGGTGTTCGCAGCGCTTCGCCAGTGGAAGAATGAATTCCGATGACGTCACGCTCCCATCGCCCCGATACGGACTCAGCAGCAGTTCCGACCGACGATTTCCTGACCTCCTCACGCCCTCCCTCACGGTCCTTTCACCTCACCTTCGGTGCCTTGCTGGCGCTGATGGCTGTTCTGGCGCCTTCGAACCCGGCGCTGGCCCGCACGGCTTCTGCGGTTGCGCTTCAACCCAAGGCCGAGTTGCCCGGCCTCAATGCTGTCGTGCTGCCGGCGGACGAGCCGGTCAGTGCCTTGATGCGCCTCGAGGCGTCGCACATCACGCCGACGATGTTGCCTGGCATCGAGCCTGTCCTGACGAACACCGTCGACAGCGAGTCCGAGACTGACCTTCATGCCGAGGCTCATCCCGACTCAGCCGCCCAGGATCGCAGCCCGGAACGCTCGACAGTCGTGGAGCCGCTCGGTCGGGTCACCGTTGACCCGGCTGTTGCCTCGGCCGATCTGTGGGGGCGGATCCGCTCCGGCTTTGGCTTCTCGGTGCAGGAGCGCGGTGAAGGCCAACGGCGGATGCGCGAACTCGTCGCCCATCAGGAGCGGCGCTTTACCGCCTCGTCCGAACAACTGAATCAGATGCTCGAGCGCGGTTCACGCTACCTGTTCCACATCGTTGAGGAAGTGCAAAAGCGCGGCATGCCGACCGAACTGGCCCTGCTGCCTTTCGTCGAAAGCGCATTCAACCCGCAGGCGATGTCCTCGGCCCGAGCGGCCGGTATGTGGCAATTCATTCCCTCGACCGGTCGCACCTTCGACCTGCGCCAGAACGCCTTCCGCGACGAACGCCGCGATGTGCTGGCCTCGACCCGGGCGGCGCTGGACTATCTGGTCAAGCTCAACGCGCAGTTCGGTAATTGGGCCCATGCCCTGGCCGCCTACAACTGGGGCGAAGGCCGGGTGCGTCAGGCGATCGCCCGCAATGCCCGCGCCGGTCGCCCGACCGATTTCGCCAGTCTGGCGATGCCGCGCGAAACCCGGCAATACGTGCCCAAACTGCTGGCACTGCGCAATCTGGTCGAGCGTCCGCAGGACTTCGCCTTGGCGCTGCCGCGGCTGGAGAACCATCCGTACTTCATCAGCGTACCGGTCGGCGCGGATCTCGATGCCGATCTGGCTGCCAAGCTCGCCGGCCTGAGCCCGGAGGAGTTCCGCAGTCTCAACCCTTCGCTGAATCGGCCGCTGATCATGGCCTCGGGCATGCCGCAGATCCTGCTGCCCTACGACAACGCCGATCAGTTCGTCACCAACCTGGCCGAATATCGCGGCCGGCTGGCGAGCTGGACGGTGTGGGTCGCGCCGCGCAGCATGAGCCCGGCTGAAGCGGCTCGCCAGACCGGCATGACTGAGCCGGTGCTGCGCAGCATCAATCACATCCCGGCACGGGGCGTGACGATCCACGCGGGCTCCTCGCTGCTGATTCCGCGCAGCGAACGGCGCGCTGGCGAAGATGTGCCGGAGCGTCTGGCCGACGGCGGGGTGGTTCGCATCACGCCTGAAGCCGGGGTGCGCAAGAGCAAGAACGTGCGCTCAGGCAAGCAGCGTCACCGCTCGGCCACCACGCGGCCGGAGCGCAACAACAGCGGTAGTACCGGCCGCAATCTGCAGTCGCCCCGTCCGGCCTCCAATGGCCGTCTGGCCCGCGGGGCGGATTCGGCGGATTGAAGAAGCGCGCCTCTTCTCGCCGCTCAGCCCCGATTCAGTGCCGATCGCGCAGCGCGTGCGCGATCGTGCCGAGATCGACATATTCCAGTTCGCTGCCCACCGGAACGCCGCGCGCCAGCCGGGTGATGGCCACGCCGGTCGGGCGCAGCGCCTCCTGAATCACATGCGAGGTGACTTCGCCCTCGGCCGTGAAGCTGGTGGCCAGGATCACTTCGCTGACCTCGCCTTCGCGAATGCGATCGAGCAGCTCGGGTAACCCGATGTCGCGCACGCTGCGACCGTCCAGCGGACTGAGTCGCCCCATCAGCACGAAATACAGCCCCTGATAGCTGCCGGTGCGCTCGATAGTGGCCTGATCGGCCGGGGTTTCGACCACGCAGAGCTGTCGACTGTCGCGCAGCGGGTCGCTACAGGTCGAGCAGATCGCCTCGTCGGTGAAGGTGTGACAGCGCTCACAGGGTCGCACCGACTCGATCGAGCGCATCAGCGCTTCGGCCAGCCGCAGCGCGCCATCCCGGTCGTGCTGCAGCAGGTGGTAGGCCATGCGCTGAGCTGTTTTAAGCCCCACGCCAGGCAGGCGCCGCAGGCCCTCGATCAAGGCGTCCAGGCTGCTCATGGCGTAGTGCTCAATGGCATCAGAACGGCAGCTTCATGCCCGGTGGCAGCGACATGCCGGCGGTCAGCTTGCCCATGCGCTCCTGGCTGACGGCTTCGGCACGGCGCAGGCCATCGTTGAAGGCGGCGGTCACCAGGTCTTCGAGCATGTCCTTGTCATCAGCGAGCAGCGACGGATCGATGGTCAGGCGACGCACCTCGTGCTTGCAGGTCATCACGACCTTGACCAGACCGGCGCCGGACTGTCCTTCGACCTCGACGTTGGCCAGTTCATCCTGCGCCTTCTTGATGTTGTCCTGCATGGCCTGAGCCTGCTTCATCAGGCCGGCGATCTGTCCTTTGAACATGTATGAGTCCTTGGTTGGGGAACGGAAAAAAGGGGATGAAGTGGTGTTCAGACCGGCCGGATCGAGCCGGGCACGATGCGCGAGCCCGGGAAACGCTCCAGCAGCGAGCGCACTTGCGGATCGTCGCGGATCACCGCTTCGGCAGCCTGCTGAGCCCGCTCGCGGGCCTGCGCTTCGCGTCGGGCGAGATTGTCGTCCACCGCGCCGATCTGTACCTCCAGCCGCAGATCCGGCTGACCGAGCCAGTCAGCCAACGCTGCAAGCAGACGGTCGCGGTAGCCATCCTGGGCCAGGGTGGCACGCTCGACACACAGCGAGAGATTTACCGCCGAGCCGGACACTTCCTCCAGCCGCAGGCACTGCGCCTGCATCACCAGCTCGCGGGTCAGAGCGGTCACCCGGCCCTGTTCGATCAAGGCGCGAGCCCAGTCCAGCCAGCGCTCCTGGGCGATCCGGACCGGTGAGTCGGCAGCCTGTGCGCTGCCGGCATCAAAAGGGCGGGAGGGTTCCTCCCACAACGGCGTAGGCGGCGCGGGGGGGGGCTCAGGCGTTGCCTGAGCAGCCGGCAAGGCCTCGGGCAGATCCTCCCAGGGCGGAATCGAACTGGACGGCGTC
>DALYHR010000132.1:0-6278 GCA_031970775.1 Burkholderiaceae bacterium
CGCTGGACGAGGCGATCGCGCTGCCCACCGAGTTCAGCGCCCGCATCGCCCGCAACACCCAGCTGATCATCCAGGAAGAGACCCACATCACCAACGTGGTCGATCCGTGGGCTGGCTCCTATCTGATGGAATCGCTGACTCAGGAGATGGCCGACAAGGCCTGGGCGATCATCGAAGAGGTGGACGCCATGGGCGGCATGACCAAGGCGGTCGATTCCGGCTGGGCCAAGCTCAAGATTGAAGCCAGCGCCGCTGAAAAGCAGGCCCGCATCGACTCGGGCAAGGACGTCATCGTCGGCGTCAACAAGTACAAGCTGGCCAAGGAAGACCCGGTCGAGATCCTTGAGGTCGACAACGTCAAGGTGCGCGAATCGCAGATCGCCCGCCTGCAGGCGATCAAGGCCAGCCGTGACAGCGTCGCCGTCGCCGCTGCGCTGGAAGCGCTGACCGCCGCCGCTCAAAGTGGTCAAGGCAATCTGCTCGATCTGGCGATCAAGGCGATCCGCCTGCGCGCCACGGTTGGTGAAGTCTCGGATGCGCTGGAAAAGGTCTTCGGCCGCCACCGCGCCGACATCCAGAAGGTCACCGGCGTCTACGCCGCCGCCTACGACTCGGCCGCCGGCTGGGACAAGCTCAAGGAAGAAATCGCGGCCTTTGCTGAAGAACAAGGTCGCCGCCCCCGCGTCATGATCGCCAAGCTCGGTCAGGACGGCCACGACCGCGGCGCCAAGGTGGTGGCCACGGCCTATGCCGACTTGGGCTTCGACGTCGATATGGGCCCGCTGTTTCAGACCCCGGAAGAGTGCGCCCGCCAAGCGATTGAAAACGACGTGCACGCCGTCGGGGTGTCGACC
Source organism: Burkholderiaceae bacterium (assembly GCA_031970775.1). GTDB lineage: Bacteria > Pseudomonadota > Gammaproteobacteria > Burkholderiales > Burkholderiaceae_C > Sphaerotilus. The sequence continues at coordinate 855 of DALYHR010000132.1, forward strand.
CTGGCGGCCGGTCACAAGACCCTGGTGCCGGCGATCATCAATGAACTCAAGAATCAGGGCGCCGACGACATCATCGTCTTCGCTGGTGGCGTGATCCCGGCGCAGGACTATGGCTTCCTGTACGACGCCGGCGTCAAGGGCATCTTCGGCCCCGGCACCCCGATCCCGGCTTCGGCCAAGACGGTGCTGGATCAGATCAAGGCCAGCCGCTCGGCGGCCTGAGCTTTCGGTCGACCGACCCGATTGCCGACCATCATGGCTCTCGCAGCGCCTGAACAGGCCCTGTTTGACGGCGTGCTCGGTGCCGACGCAGTATTGCGTCGGCGGTCGATGGCGCGCACCATCACCCTGCTCGAATCGACCCGGCCGGACCACCGTGCCCGGGCCGATGCGCTGCTCACCGCGTTGCTGCCCCACACCGGCCAAGCCTTCCGGCTCGGCATTTCGGGGGTGCCGGGGGTGGGCAAATCCACCTTCATCGAAGCACTGGGCATGTATCTGATCGGCCTGGGCCATCGCGTGGCGGTGCTGGCGGTCGATCCGTCCTCCAGCGTGTCGGGGGGCTCGATCCTGGGCGACAAGACGCGCATGGAGCAGCTCTCGGTCCATCCGAGCGCCTACATCCGCCCCAGCCCTTCCAGCGGCACGCTCGGCGGCGTGGCTGAGAAGACCCGCGAAGCGATGCTGGTCTGCGAAGCCGCCGGCTACGACGTCGTGATCGTCGAGACGGTCGGCGTCGGCCAAAGCGAGACCGCGGTGCAGGGCATGACCGATATGTACGCGCTGCTGCAGCTGCCCAACGCCGGCGACGATCTGCAGGCGATCAAGAAGGGCGTGATGGAGCTGGCCGATCTGGTCGTGATCAACAAGGCCGATATCGATCCGATGGCTGCGACCCGGGCGCAGGCCCAGATCGCATCCTCGCTGCGCCTGTTCGGCCTGCACGGCAATCCGGATCATGCCCTGAGCGACGCCAGCTTCTGGCATCCGCAGGTGATTCAGATCAGCGCCCTGAAGTCCGACGGACTCGACCGCTTCTGGTCGGCCGTCAGCCAGTATCGTCAGCTCGAAGGTGCCAACGGCCGGCTGGCCGCGCGGCGCCAGCAGCAGGCGCAGGCCTGGATGTGGGACACCATCCACGCCGAGTTGCGGCTGCGTTTTTCTCATCATCCGGCCGTGCGGGCCGCCTTGTCTGACACCACCGATCAGGTGCGGCAGGGGCAGCTCGCGGCCTCGACGGCGGCGCGCCGACTGCTGGCGCTGTCGCAACAGCCGGTCGAGGTCACCGGCTGACCCCATTCCCTGTTCACCCCAATTCCCGATCGACTCCCCAATCCGGAGACACCATGCACGACATCAACGAACTGCTCGAAAAGAAACGCGCTGCGGCGCGCTTGGGCGGAGGCCAGAAGCGCATTGATTCGCAGCACAAGAAGGGCAAGCTCACGGCCCGCGAGCGCCTGGAGCTGCTGTTCGACGAAGGGACCTTCGAGGAATGGGACATGTTCGTCGAGCACCGCTGCGTCGACTTCGGCATGGCCGATACCAAGATCCCGGGTGACGGCGTCGTCACCGGCTACGGCATGATCAACGGCCGCCTGTCCTTTGCCTTTAGCCAGGACTTCACCGTTTTCGGCGGCGCGCTGTCTGAGTCGCACGCCGAGAAGATCTGCAAGGTGATGGATCAGGCGATGAAGGTCGGCGCCCCGGTGATCGGCCTGAACGATTCGGGCGGCGCCCGTATCCAGGAAGGTGTGGCCTCCCTGGGCGGTTACGCCGAAGTGTTCCAGCGCAATGTGATGGCCTCAGGCGTGATCCCGCAGATCTCGATGATCATGGGCCCCTGCGCCGGTGGCGCGGTGTATTCGCCCTCGATGACCGACTTCATCTTCATGGTGAAGGACTCCAGCTACATGTTCGTCACCGGCCCTGAGGTGGTCAAGACCGTGACGCACGAGGAAGTGACGGCTGAAGAACTCGGCGGTGCGTCGACGCACACCACCAAGAGCGGCGTGGCTGATCTGTCCTTCGAGAACGACGTCGAAGCGATTCAGATGCTGCGTCGCTTCTTCAACTACCTGCCGCTCAACAACAAGGAAAAGGCTCCGGTCCGCTCCAGCGGCGATACGGCCAACCGCATCGACTATTCGCTCGATACCCTGGTGCCGGATAACCCGAACAAGCCCTACGACATCAAGGAGCTGATCACCAAGGTGGTCGACGACGGCGACTTCTTCGAACTGCAGCCCGACTACGCCGCCAACATCGTGATCGGCTTTGCCCGCATGGAAGGCCAGAGCGTCGGCATCGTCGCCAACAACCCGCTGGTGCTGGCCGGTTGCCTCGACATCAAGAGCTCGATCAAGGCCGCGCGCTTCGTGCGCTTCTGCGATGCCTTCAATATCCCTGTGATCACGTTTGTGGACGTGCCGGGCTTCATGCCGGGTACCTCGCAGGAATACGGCGGCATCATCAAGCACGGCGCCAAGTTGCTCTACGCCTACGCCGAGTGCACCGTGCCCAAGGTCACCGTCATCACCCGCAAGGCCTACGGCGGCGCCTATGACGTGATGGCCTCCAAGCACCTGCGCGGCGACGTCAACTTCGCCTGGCCCAACGCCGAGATCGCCGTGATGGGTGCCAAGGGTGCGGTGGAGATCATCTTCCGCGAGGACAAGGGCGACCCGGCCAAGCTCGCCGCCAAGGAAGCCGAATACAAGGCACGTTTTGCCAACCCCTTCGTGGCGGGTGCTCGCGGCTTCATTGACGACGTGATTCAGCCCCACGAAACGCGCAAGCGCATCTGCCGTTCGTTGGCCATGCTCAAGGACAAGAAGCTGGACAATCCTTGGCGCAAGCACGGCAACATCCCTCTGTGAACCCGGGGGTGGGGCCGTAATTTTTTCCCCACCCATTGTCCAGATCCACATCGCATGACGAGTCAGAACATCTTCAGTGACACCCTCACGCGAGGGCTCACGCCCTCACGGGTCATCTGGCTCTTTGCAGTCGTCAATCTGATGGTCTTTCAAGTGCCGCTGCTGCGTTATGTCCATGCCAGCGTCAGTCTGAAGGGGGCGCTGGGTCTGAGCGTCCTGGCCATCCTGATCGCGTTGTCGCTGATGCTGATGTGGCTGGTGCTGGGGATGTCCAGTCTGATCTCGGTGCGGCTGCTCAAGCCGCTGATGGTGTTCTTCAGCCTCGGCAATGGGCTGGCGCTGTACGCGATGGATCACTACCGGGTGATTCTGGACCGGACCATGATGGGCAACGTGTTCAACACCAACACGGCCGAGGCCTCGGCCCTGCTGCACCCGAGTCTGCTGGGCTATGTCCTGCTGGCTGGCGCGCTGCCGGGCTGGCTGGCCTGGAAGCTGCGCTTCGCGGCCGAAGGCCGGCTGCGTCGGGCCACCCATCTGATCGGGGTCTGGGTGGTGGGCGGGCTGCTGATCTTCAGTCAGTCGGGGGCCTGGCTGTGGATCGACCAAAACGCCAAAGTGATGGGTGGCCTGATGCTGCCGTGGTCGTATTCGGTCAATTCGATCCGCTTTTTCGTCGAGAAGAATCGCTCGAGCCGTGATCTTGAACCCCTGCCCCCGATCGAATGGCAAGGCAGCGCGGAGGGGATCGAGCCGGTGACGGTGGTTCTGGTGATCGGTGAGTCGGCTCGGTCAGGCAACTTCTCGCTGTACGGCTACGCGCGGGACACCACACCGAAATTGAAGGCCCGACAGGTGGCGGCGTTGCCGAATGCAGTGTCGTGCTCGACCTACACCACCCGGTCGCTGGAATGCATCCTGTCGCATGACCCGGCGGCAGGCGCGTTGACTCACGAGGTGTTGCCGACCTACCTGGGTCGATCGGGGCATGTCGATGTGGTCTGGCGCAGCCGCAACTGGGGCGAGCCGCCGCTCAAGCATCTGAAGATTCAGAACTTCGAGGAACTTCGGCCTTTCTGCGCGCCCCCGCTGTGCCGGTTCCCGGAACAGGACGAGGCGCTGCTGGGCAGTCTCGATCAGATGATCGCCCAGGCCGGTCATGCACGGCAGCTGATCGTGCTGCATCAGGCGGGCAGCCATGGGCCGGCCTACAACGGCAAGTACCCGGCCGGGTTCGCGCGCTACACGCCGGCCTGTGATTCGGTGGATCTGAAGGCCTGCAGCCAGGAATCCCTGATCAATGCCTACGACAACACGGTGGCCTACACGGACGAGGTGCTGGACCGACTGATCTCGGTGCTCGAAGGGCAGAAGAAGCGTCGTTCCGTGCTGATCTATCTGTCCGATCACGGCGAATCGCTGGGCGAAGGGGGCTGGTATCTGCATGGCGCGCCGACAGCCCTGGCGCCTGCGGTGCAACGAACCATTCCCTTCCTGGTGTGGATGTCACCCGCCTTTGCGAAGGACTATCGCATCAAGCCGCAGCACCTTGATGCCACGGCTGTGCAAGCAGCCGGTGCCGAAGCGTCGGCAGCCAGCAGCAATGGACAGGGGCTCGTGTTCCACAGCGTGCTGGGCGCGCTGGGGGTACGCGGTGCGGCCTACCGACCTGAGCTGGATTTGTTCGAACCGAGGGGAGGTCACTGATGCGGCACGAAGCATCAACCCCCGCTCGGAGCACGTCGGTGTGGCGGGCTGCCTGGGCTCTGGCTCGGAACTCGGTCTGGGCGCATCGCAAGGCGCTGGGGCTCCTCAGCCTGATCATCCTGGCGTGCATGCTCTATCCGACCCCTTTGGCGGAGTACCGCAATGACGCACCGCTGCATGTCACCGGTGCCGAGCTGTCGAGGCTGACCGGGCAGCCCGTCGCCGAGGTCGAGGACTCGCTGCAGGACGGCATGGCCTGGGTGGAGTACCAGGGCCGCTTCCTGGCCACGGCCATGCAGGTCGTCCTCCCTCTGGTGCTGGCCGACAAGATCGGGCTGGTGGAGCTGGTCTATGTGGCCATTGCCACCACGGTTGCCACCCATGGGCTGAAGTGGGTGCTGAACGATCTCCATGTCGGGGACACCCAACTGGGGATACGCCCCAACGGGGGTCAGAACAATATGCCCTCCGGTCACTCGGCCATGGCCGGATCCGCACTGGGCTTTGTCTGGCGCCGCTACGGATCCTGGCACCTGCTGTATCTGCTGCCCCTGCTGCTGGCCACCATGGCAACCCGGGTGCTGCTGTCGGCTCATACCGTGTCGGCGGTGTGCACCGGCGCCCTGATCGGGGCCGTGATTTCCTACGTCATGGCGACCCCTTACCTGAACCCCGTTCGCCGTAACCGCGGCTGAGCCCTCTCGACCGAATTGAAGCTAACTCGTTGATTTGTGGAGCGTGACCATGTTCAAGAAGATCCTGATCGCCAACCGCGGCGAAATTGCCTGCCGCGTCATTCAGACCGCCCGCAAGATGGGCATCAAGACGGTGGCCGTCT
>DALYHR010000133.1:0-6275 GCA_031970775.1 Burkholderiaceae bacterium
CTACGACCACCGCATCATCGACGGCCGCGAAGCCGTGCTGGGCCTGGTGGCGATGAAGGAAGCGCTGGAAGATCCGGCCCGCCTGCTGTTCAACATCTGATCCACCCAGCCTGAACGGTGCCCGGCTCCGGGCGCCGTCGCAGGCGAGGAGCCCCGGTGAGCCTGACCGACGAACTCTTCAAGCTCGAACAACTGCGCGAGCGTGGTGTGCTGTCCGAGGAAGAGTTCTCGCAGGCCAAACGGCGGCTTCTGGCGGGGACGGCTTTGCCGGCCCACGGGTTGGCCGACGAGGTCAATCGCTTTCGACGTTCGGTCGATGAGCGCTGGCTGGCGGGCATCTGTGGTGGGCTGGCGGCCCGGACCGGCTTGGACCCCTGGGTCTGGCGTCTGGTCTTCGCCCTGCTGTTCTTTTTTGCCGGTTCCGGCATCCTGCTGTATCTGCTGCTGTGGATCTTCGTTCCGGAAGAGTCCCGGAATCCCTGATCCGCGGCCATCTGGCCGACTTTGGCCTCTGAGGGAACAACCATGTCCAAGCAATTTGATGTCGTCGTCATCGGCGGCGGCCCCGGCGGCTACATCGCTGCGATCCGTGCGGCGCAACTCGGCTTCAACGTCGCCTGCATCGACGAGTGGAAGAACGACAAGGGCGGCCCGGCTCCGGGTGGCACCTGCACCAACGTCGGCTGCATCCCCTCGAAGGCGCTGCTGCAATCGTCCGAGCATTTCGAGCACGCCGCGCACCACTTCGGCGACCACGGCATCTCGCTCGACAACCTGCAGATCGACGTCGCCAAGATGGTCGGCCGCAAGAACAGCGTCGTGAAGCAGAACAACGACGGCATCCTCTATCTGCTCAAGAAGAACAAGGTCAGCTTCTTCCACGGCCGCGGCTCTTTCGCCAAGGCAGTCGAGGGCGGCTACGAGATCAACGTCGCCGGTGCTGCCAACGAAGTGCTGACGGCCAAGCAGGTCATCGTCGCCACCGGCTCGTACGCCCGTGCCCTGCAGGGCGCACCGTTCGACGAGGACAAGATCCTCTCGAACGACGGCGCGCTGCGCATTGGCGCCGTGCCGAAGAAACTCGGCGTGATCGGCTCGGGCGTGATCGGCCTGGAAATGGGTTCGGTCTGGCGTCGCCTGGGCGCTGAAGTGACCATCCTCGAAGCGATGCCGACCTTCCTGGCCGCCGCCGACGAAGGCGTGGCCAAGGAAGCGCTCAAGGCCTTCACCAAGCAGGGCCTGAAGTTCGAGTTCGGCGTCAAGATCGCCAAGGTCGACGCCGCCGGTGAAGGCGTGGTCGTCAGCTACGCCAACGCCAAGGGCGAGGAAGTCACGCTGGCGGTGGACAAGCTGATCGTCTCGATCGGCCGCACTGCCAACACCATCGGCCTCAATCCGGAAGCCGTCGGCCTGGCGCTCGACGAGCGCGGCCTGATCGTGGTCGACGCCGAGTGCAAGACCAATCTGCCGGGCGTCTGGGCGGTCGGCGACGTGGTGCGCGGCCCGATGCTGGCGCACAAGGCCGAGGAAGAAGGCGTGGCAGTGGCCGAGCGCATCGCCGGCCAGCACGGCCATGTCAACTTCGCGACCATTCCGTGGGTGATCTACACCAGCCCGGAAATCGCCTGGGTCGGCCGCACCGAGCAGCAGCTCAAGGCCGATGGCGTGGCTTACAAGGCCGGCCAGTTCCCGTTCCTGGCCAACGGCCGCGCGCGTGCGCTGGGCGACACGACCGGTTTCGTCAAGTTCCTGGCCGACGCCAAGACCGACGAGATCCTGGGCGTGCACATCGTCGGCCCGATGGCCTCGGAGCTGATCTCCGAAGCCGTGGTGGCGATGGAGTTCAAGGCTTCGGCCGAAGACATCGCGCGCATCTGCCACGCCCACCCGTCGCTGTCCGAAGCGACCAAGGAAGCCGCGCTGGCCGTCGACAAGCGCACGCTGAACTTCTGATTCAGCGCACTGCCGACGTCAGGCGGACGTCGGATGCAAAAAGGGGCCCCGAGGGGCCCCTTTGCGTTGGCGAGTGTTGAGCGATCAGATCAGAACATCAGCTTGAACGTGAGCCGGGCGGTACGGCCGTTGATCGAACGGGCGACGTACTGCGGATTGGTGCCCAGGTTGTTCTGACCTTCGGCTTCGGTGTAGCCGATGGTGTCGAACAGGTTGTTGACGCCGAAGGACACGATCGCGTTCTTCTGCGCTTCCCAGTTGGCGTAGGCATTGACCACGGTGTAGGCCGGCAGCACGACCTGGTTGTCGTCCTGAGCGTAGGACTGGGTGGTGCCGATGATGGCGGCGCCGAATTCGACGCTGTCCATGCTGTACGACGGTGCAATCTGATAGACCAGATTGGCCTGACGACGGGGCACATTGCCGTTATTGGCCCCCGAGGTGATGCTGGCGTTGGTCATCGTGGCGCCACCGGCGATGCGGAACTCACCCAGCGAGTAGGCCATTTCGGCTTCCAGCCCCTTGGACTCGTAGGAGTTCTGCTTGACCGTCTGCGAAGTGACTTCGTAGCCGGCGCCTTCCTTGGTGCGGGCCAGGAAGGCGGTCACGAAGCTGGAGAAGCCCGCCTTGCGGTACTTCACGCCGGCTTCGAACTGATCGACCTCGTTGACCGGGTAGGGGTCGAGACCGGCGGCAGCGCGGGTGTCCCAGATCGTGCGATCGGGCGACTTCCAGGACACGCCGTGGCTGACGCGGGCAAAGGAAGCCAGATTGCGGCTGTGCTCGTAGTTGCCGCCCAGGGAGTAGGAATTGGCCGATGAGGAGAAGCTGACCTTGTCGACGCCCGGCTTCCAGGTGGTGCCGAGGGGGTTGGTGGTGTCGCCGAAGCGCTGCCAGCCGGTGCCTTCCTGGCTGTCGTGGCGGATGCTGGCGTCGATCGACAGCGGGCCGTTTTCCCAGGTGGCGGCGGCGTAGGGTGCCAGGGCGGTGACGCGCACATCGATCGCGCGGAAGCAGCAGCCGCCCCAGGTGGTGGTGGCATTACCAACCGGTTGCGTGGTCGGGTTGCCGGCGTTGTCGTACAGCACCGCGCCGTTGCCGGTCAGACCGATGTTGTAGCGATTCCAGTACCAGGTCTGGGCGACGTTCTGCACGCCGCTGAACAGGCCGCCGGTGACGGTCAGCTTCTGGCTCTTGTCGAGCTGGATTTCCTTCTGGGCGCGCAGGTCATTGAAGACGTTGCCCATGTCGTCCAGGCTGGTGTTGAACACATGCGCCGAGAACACCGGGTCAGTGCCGGTGTAGCCCGCCGGTTGCGAGCCGGCCGGGAAGATGCCGGTGAAGCGTCCGCCGATCGAGGTCTTGCGGAACTTGTCGGTCACCGTCCAGCCGTTGGCCAGCTTGAACTGACCTTCGACGCCGAACGAATCAACCTGAACGTGCAGACCATCCGCCGGATTGGTGACCACGGGGTTGCCGTTGCGGTCGACCACCGTGTCGATCGGGAAGTTCGAGTTGATGAAGTAGGCGTTGCGCGGATCGACCCCGGGGATCTGGGTGATCGTGTTGCCGTTCAGACCGACCGGCACCGGCAGATAGGTCGGGGTGCGGTCGTCGAGGTGTTTGACATTGAGGCGCAGATAGCCGTTGTCGAATTCCTTGGTGATCGCCGCCTTGAGCTGGCCGCCGTTTTCTGCAGTCAGATCGGTGTTGCGGGCGCCTTGACCCATGCGCTGGAAGCCGCCGACATGGGCGTAGAGCCGGTCGCCGATCGCGCCACCCCAGTCGAAGTCGAGACGCTCCTCGCGGTGGCCGACCCCGAAGCTGACGCCGACTGCGCCGCCCGGCTCCTTGCCGGTCTTGGAGCGGAAGTTGACGATCGCGCCCGGAGAATTGGTCGACAGTGTCGAGGCCGAGCCGCCGCGGATCACATCCAGCGCGTTGATCGAATAGTCGGCGCGCAGGAACTGATCGGCCGTGGCGAAGGACATGTCGCCAAACAGCACCACCGGCAGACCGTCTTCCTGCAGCTGCACATAGCGGCCGCCGCCGTCGGACATCGGCAGACCGCGCACGCCGAGATTGGCGTTGCCTTCACCGCCAGACGATTCGGCGCGCACGCCCGGAACGGCGCGCAGCACTTCGGCCGCGCTGGTTGCAGCCGAGTTCTGAATCTGCTCGGCGCCCAGCGTGCTGACCGAGACGCTCTGCTTCATCTTGCTGCGGGCGGTCGACGTGCCCGTCACCACGATCGCGTCAAGTTTCAGACCATCCGCGGGCGCGGGGGCTGCGGCAGGGGCGCCAGCCGGCTCTGCACTCGGGGTCACGGCCGCTGCGGCCGGGGCCTCCGGGGCGGACTGAGCGTAAGCCGCGCCGATCTGGGCAATCGCGACCAACGCCGCCGCGGTGATGCGGTGCAGGGTCAGGGGGTGAGTCGTGGGCATGGAAGTCTCCGGTCTGCTCGGTGGGAGTGAACCAGATTCCGCCATGCGGTCGGAATCTGGCGATCTTGCTTCAGGCAATGAAATCGATTGCTAATGGTGAATTTCGCTATTGGTGTTGCCTGAAGGCTACGCGAATCATTATTCTTTGCAATCGATTGCAAGTGGATCAAGGAAAACCAGTAGTTGTCAAAAAGGACATCGTCCCGTTTGAGCCGGTGCCCTCGGTGCGAATGACGAAGTCGCCGCGAGCCAGATCGGCGTGGAGGCTGACCCGGTCGTCACCGTGTTGCCAGCTCAGCGTGATTTCGCCTGTGCCCTGACGCGTCCAGCTGAACTCACCCGCAAAAGCCGGGTGGTGATTGCGCAGGCGAATCAGCTCGATCAGATCGCGCACCACCGGCCGCTCCAGCGCCTGCTCGATCTCGGCAGGCGTGTAGTGATGGCGGTTGATGTCGCGGCCGACCCCGGTGCGGGCCAGCAGCTCCATGTCGTTGGAGCCGGCCAGCAGACCAACGTAATAGACCTGCGGCACGCCGGGCAGGAAGAACTGAATCGCTCGAGCCAGCAGATAGGCGCGGTCATTGCGCCCCAGGGCGTCGTAGTAGGTGCAGTTGACCTGATACAGATCGAGGTTGGAGGCCGCGGCGCCGGTGGCCTGCCGGCTTTGGCCCTGGCTGGCGACGTGGATGCGCTCGACCAGCTCGTCGAGTTCGTGATCCGGCACCAGTCCCGGGTATGCCTTGCGGTCGGTGCTGTCGGCGCCGATGTCGATGATGCCAATGCCGTCGTGGGTGTCGAGCACCGTGATGGCGTTATGCGGCCGGCAGTCGATCCAGCGTGCCAGACCCTCGGCCGTGCCGAAGGACAACGCATGCAGCAGCAGCGGGGGCAGAGCGAAGTCATAGACCCAGTCGACCTGTCGGGCGATCTCGATCTGGCGCTGGAAGTAGGCATGAACCTCAACCAGCACTTCCAGCCCCAGTGCCTTGGCCTGACGGGCGAACTGACCGATGAACTCGAAGGTCTCGGGCGTCATGAAGCTGCTGCTGCCGGCGCGCTTGATGGCGTAGCCCACCGCGTCGAGCCGCACCATCGTCACGCCCGAGTCGGCCAGCTGCTGCAGGATCGCCTGCAGATAGGCCTGACCCTGCGGGTGCTCGACGTCGATATCGATCTGCTTCGGGGTGAAGGTGGTCCAGAGGATGCGCCGCTCACCGTTGCGAAGCGTCATGGGTGCCAGGGGCAGCCCCGGACGCGGGCGGTAGATGCGCAGCAGATCGGCTTCGGAAGCGCCGTCTGGAAAGACCCGATCCAGTGTCAAAAACAGACCGTCATGCGGCGAGTCTGCGCCACGCGCCGAGAAGTCCTGAAATTGCGGCGAGTCGGCCGACATGTGGTTGACGATTACGTCGGCCATCACCGGCATCGTGCCTGCCAGCTGCCGCAGCGTCTCCCAGTCGCCCAGCCGGGGGTCGACCTGCAGGTGATCGATCGGGTCGAAGCCGGCGTCCGCCCCGTCGATCGGGTAGAAGAAAGGCAGCAGGTGAATGCCGCCAACGACTCCCCGAAGGGAGCCGCCCAGGAGTTGGTGGAGATCGTCGATGCCTCCGCCCCCGAAGCGATCGACGTAGGTGATGAGTTGGACCTGATTGTTCATGGCGGTCACTGGGTGGAGAGACGGCGGCCGGAGGCATCGAACTGATGCAGTCCTCCGGAATGGGGGGCGACGAAGAGTGCCTGACCGGGCTGCAGATCGCAGCGCCCACCGGGCAGGCGCATGCACAGCGGCGCATCGGTCGAGCCCAGGGCCTGGCCCGGTACTGAGGCGCTCAGATAGACCAGGGTGGTGTCGCCCAGATGCTCGATCACATCGACGCG
>DALYHR010000134.1:0-6260 GCA_031970775.1 Burkholderiaceae bacterium
AGCCGCGATGAAATCGATGCGGATCAGCCGTTGGCACGACACGGTGACGAAGCGGGCTCCGCCGATCTCGGTATCCAGAGCCTTGAGCACGTCGCCGATGTCACCCACCAGATGGCCCGAGATCTCGACTGTGGCGGTCTCCTCCCGGGATTCCTCGGTCAGATCCGAATCGAGGAAGCTGGTGTTCATGTCCGGCATCGTGTGCAGTGCCGGGGAGATCGTCGCGCCGTTGTCGCCGGACAGCCGGATGCTGCACTTGGCCGGTGCCCACGATGGCGGCGAGACCTCGTAGGTCATGCAGTAGTCCATCGCGGTCTGATCGAACTCGACCGTGCGATTGGCCATGCGCAGGGTTTCCATGCGCAGCAGCCAGTAGGCCGGGTCGGCATCCTTGACCCCGGCCGGCGCGAGTTCGGCCAGCAGATCGAAGAGGTGATCGCCGCCAATCCAGCGCATTTCGATCGGCTCATCGGCCCAGTCGTGCAGCAGATGGGTGAGATGGGCGCAGCCTTCGGCGTCGATGCGGCGGATCGCCCGCCAGTCCAGCACCCAGGGCAGTGGCATCTGCAGCATCTGAGTGCGCAGTTGTGTGACGGCGGCCAGGTCCATCGTGGCCGGAGCGGCCCAGCCCGCCGTGGCGGAGCGCGGAATCGCTCCCTGATTCTTGTACTGTCCGGCCCCGGCTTCGGCTGCGAGCTTGGGTAGCGAATACCACTGCGGCGCCGAGTAGCCGAAGCGCTGCACGTACTCCATCGCGAAGTTCTCGAACTTCTGCTGCTGGCCGGTGGCGCGGTAGAGATCGAACAGAACGTCCCAGGTCTCACCGTTGTGGGTGCGCGCGCCGCCCGGCGAGATCAGCTGGTGCAGGATGCGTTCGCACAGCTCGAAGTCGGCGTTGGCGAAGGCAATCACCACCTCGTCGAGTTCAGGGTCGTGGGCCAGCTCAGTGACTTCGACGCCGACCGGGGCGTTGAGGTCGCCGAGGCCCAGATGACCGAGATGGATCGGCTGGAAGCCGGCCATCGGATCGTTCTGTGACGAGGCCTTCTTGCGGCCGGACGAGGAGCCGGGACCCTTCAGGTCGTCCATCGTCATCGGGGCGGTCGGCTTGAAGGCATCCGAGCCGGCCGAGGCCGAGGGGTAGGCCGGTTCGCTGACCGAGTCGAAGAACGATTCGCTCATGGCCGGCACCGAGGTCCGCACCGAGACACTCTGCTCGCCGGGGTTCTGGGGCCGCTGCTGCGCGGTGGGGCTGCGGCTATCGAGCGGCGCCGAGCCGGTATTGCGCGTATTGCCCTTGTCGTCGCCGACCATCTGTTGCTCGATGGCGTCGATCTTGGCCTTGACGCCCGCATCCGGACGCACCTTGCTGTCCTGGGAGCTGCGCAGATCGGAATCGTCGATGCGCGACAGCCCTTCCAGACCGGCCAGCCCCTCCCCGGTGATGCCTTCGCGGCGGATCTTGCGCAGCATGTCGAACTCGCGCTTGCGCACGAAGTCGTTGCGCCGCTTGCGCTCAATCATCGCCTTCAGCTCGGAGCGAGCCGGGTCGTTATCCGGCAACTGGCTGGGCGGATTGTTCAGGTCGGTCCAGTCGGTGGTCGGGTTGACCACAAAGCGGGCGACCTTGCGAAAGAATCCTTCCCCGCCGCCTTTCGCGGGATCCTTGGTGGGGTCTTTCGAATCAGCCATGACATCGATGGGCCGTGGATGCGGGAGCCGGCTTGGGGTCTTCTTGAAGGGCGAAAAAGCGCGATTGCTCGAGGTCGTCGATCAATCGCCGAAGAGCTTTTGCTTGAGCTCGCGGCGCTGCTGAGCTTCCAGTGACAGTGTAGCGGTGGGGCGTGCCAGCAGCCGGCGCAAACCGATGGGTTCGCCCGTTTCGTCACAGAAACCGTAATCGCCTGCGTCGATGCGTGCGATCGACTGCGAGATCTTCTTCAGCAGCTTGCGTTCGCGATCGCGGGTGCGCAGCTCCAGGGCGTGCTCTTCCTCGATGGTGGCGCGGTCGGCCGGATCGGGAACGATCGAAGTGTCCTCGCGCAGGTGCTCGGTGGTCTCCCCCGCGTTGGACAGCAGATCGTCCTTGAGGGCCTCGAGCCGGGCCTTGAAGAATTCGAGCTGCTGTTCGCTCATGTATTCCTCGTCAGGCATGCCGAGCAGCTCTTCCTCGGTCAGATCCTTGCCGGACTTGGTTTTCCAGGCGTTAGCAGTTGAGTTGGTCTTGTTCACGGCGCGGTGATCACGGTGATGGTTTGGAGGGGAAACCCGGACGAGTCGACTGTACCGGAGTCCGGGGCGCGCGGATTGTAGCGATGGCCTCTCAGACCAGGCACTGTGTCAATCCCTGCTCGAAAATGTCCTGGGGCAGGCCGATGCCGATGAAGACCATTTTGCTGATCCGCGACTCGCTGGCTTCCCACTTCGGACCCAGGTCGGTGCCCATCAGCTGATGCACCCCCTGGAACACCACCTTGCGGTCGGTGCCCTGCATGTTCAGCACACCCTTGTAGCGCAGCATGCGCGGACCGTAGACCTGCACCATCGCGCCGAGGAAGTCCTCCAGCCGGGCCGGTACGAAGGCCCGTTCGGTGCGGTAGACGAAGGACTTCACATCATCGTCATGGCGGTGGTGGTGTCCGTGATGATGACCCTCGTGGGCGTGGTCATGGGTGCAGCCTTCACCACAGGTGTGGTCGTGGTGGTGTTCGTGCTCGTGTTTTTCCTCGGCCAGAAAGTCGGGGTCGATATCGAGCCGGGCATTCAGATTGAAGCCGCGCAAATCCAGCACCTGCGCCAGATCGACCTGACCGAAATGCACGCGCTGCAGCGGTGCGCGTGGATTCATATGGCGAACCCGGTGGCTGAGATCCTCGAGCGTGGCTTCGTCGACCAGGTCAGCCTTGCTGATAAAGATCCGGTCAGCAAAGCCGATCTGGCGACGGGCTTCCTGCCGGTCGTCGAGCTGCTGGTTGGCATGGCGGGCATCGACCAGGGTCAGGATCGCGTCGAGCAGATAGCTTTCGGCGACCTCGTCATCCATGAAGAAGGTCTGCGCCACCGGACCCGGGTCGGCCAGGCCGGTGGTCTCGATGATGACGCGGTCGAACTTCAGCTCGCCCTTGCGGCGGCGCAGGGCCAGATCCGCCAGTGTGGCGCGCAGGTCCTCGCGGATCGAGCAGCAGATGCAGCCGTTGCTCATCTGCACGATCTGCTCATTGCTGTCGCTGACCAGAATGTCGTTGTCGATGTTTTCGGCGCCGAACTCGTTCTCGATCACGGCGATGCGCTGGCCGTGGGCTTCGGTCAGGACGCGCTTGAGCAGGGTGGTCTTTCCCGAGCCGAGGAAGCCGGTCAGGATGGTGGCGGGGATCAGGCCTGGGGTCGTCATGGCGTCAGCGGGCTCGGGAGTCAGGGGCGGGGCGAAAAAGGCTGTGCAATGTCAGTCAAGGGCCGTGCCCTGTCAAGGCACAGGGCCGTCGCGTCTGTGCTGGGTTGCAACAGGCCGTGAAGATGCATCGGGTATTCTTGCGCCACCCCTGACTGATAGCGCCCGACCCGGGCGCAAGACCTTGGCCGAACCTCCGTCCAGCCCTTCGCGAACGCTGCTTGAGCGCATCGTCGAGTTCCTGTCCCCCGGCCCGGATTCGAAGGCCGAACTGATCGAGACCCTGGCTGAAGCCGAGCAGCGCGACCTGATCGAGCCGCGCTCCCGGATGATGCTCGAAGGTGTGCTGCGCATGGCCGACCGCACGGCGGCCGATGTGATGGTGGCCGCACCCCGCATGGACGTGATCGATATCGAGGCCTCCAGCGAGGCGATCGTCGAAGCCGTGATCCGTGCAGGCCACTCGCGTTTTCCGGTTTACGAAGGCAACCGCGAGAACATCATCGGCGTGCTGATGGCCAAGGATCTGCTCAAGCTGTACCGGGCCCCTGAGCTGAATCTGCGCTCGCTGATGCGTCCGGCGCTGTTCGTGCCCGAGTCCAAAAGCCTCAACGAGTTGCTCGGGGCCTTTCAGGCCAGCCGCAATCACATGGCTTTGGTGGTTGACGAATTCGGTGCGATCGCCGGGCTGTTGACCATTGAGGATGTGCTGGAAGAGATCGTCGGCGAGATCGAGGACGAGTTCGACGAGCGCACCCGCGAGGACGGCATCGTGACGCTGGCCGATGGCAGCCATCGCATCGCTGGCGATGCGACGATCGACGCCGTCAACGCCCACTTCGGCACGCTGCTGCCGCGCGATGAGTTCGACACCATTGGCGGGCTGGTCGCGCAGGCGCTGGGCCGCGTGCCTCGGCGGGGCGAAAGCTGCAGCCTCGAAGGGGTCGATCTGACCGTGATGCTGACCCGTGGCGGTGCGGTGCGCTGGTTCAAGGCGACCCGGCCGTCTTCGGCCTCATCCGGCAATGACGGCTGAGGTGCGGCTGACCGCCCGTTCCGCCGCCGCTCTGGCCTTGCTGGCCGGCGGATTGCAGGCGCTGGCAAGTTCCCTGGCTGAACCCTCGGTGCCGCTGCAGCTGTTGGCGATGACGGCGCTGGCGGTTTTGCTCGGCTCCGCCACGCCGCGTCAGGCGGCCCTTCGGGGCTTTCTGTTCGGCCTGACCTCGACCGCCGGCGGGCTGTGGTGGATCTACATCAGCCTGCACGAGTACGGCCACCTGCCGGGCTGGGCCGCAGCGGCGGCCGTGCTGGCGCTGTCGGCCTTCATGGCGTTGTTCAGCGTGGTGATGGCGGTCGGCCATTCGCTGAGTCGAACCGAGTCCGCCGGCGCTTTGGCGCGCGTGCTGCTCTTTGCTGCCTGGTGGCTGATTGGTGAGCTGCTGATCGGCAGCGTGCTCGGGGGCTTTCCCTGGCTGGCGGTGGGTCACGCGCACGCAGACAGCCTGTGGGCGCCCTGGGCCGCCTGGGTCGGCGTGCCGGGGATCGGCTTCGGGGTTGCGCTGCTGGCCGCTGCCGTGGCCGAGACGGTGGCGACCCGCCGGCCGCAGCGCGTTCTGCTGTTGCCGGTGCTGGGGGTGCTGATCGGACAGGGGTTGCCGCAGGACTTCACCCGCCCGGTCGGCTCGCTGCGCGTTGCCCTGCTGCAGGGCAATGTGGCGCAGGACGAGAAATTCGATCGCAACCGGCTCTGGGCTGATCTGGACTGGTACGGCACGGCCCTCGGTCAGGTGGCGGCCGATCTGATCGTTACCCCCGAAACCGCCGTGCCGCTGCTGCCGGCCTCGCTGCCGCAGGCCTACTGGGACGAGATCGGCGCCGGGTTGAATCGCAGTGGCGCCCATGCCCTGATCGGTCTGCCGTTGGGGGATGCCCGGGCGGGCTACACGAACTCGGTGATCGGCATGGCGCCGGCAGCTTCGGGGCCTGAGGTTTACCGTTACGACAAGTTCCATCTGCTGCCCTTCGGAGAGTTCGTGCCGAGCGGCTTTCGCTGGTTTGTCGATCTGCTGCAGATTCCGCTGGGCGATTTCGGCCGTGGCCGTGTCGATGCGCCCTCGTTTGTCGTCGGCGCACAGCGGGTGGCCCCAGCGATCTGCGTCGAGAACCTCTATGGCGAAGAGCTGGCGCAGCGCTTTGGCGCCGACGAATCCGCTGATCCAACCCTGCTGGCGACGCTGAGCAATCTGGGCTGGTTCGGGCGCAGCAGCGCGGCGGGGCAGCATTTGCAGATCGCCCGATTGCGCAGCCTGGAGTTGCAGCGCCCGATGCTGACCGCCGCCAATACCGGGGTGACTGCGATCGTCGATCACCGAGGGCAGGTTCTCGCGCGGCTGCCGGAATTCAGGCGCGAGGTCTTGACGGGTTCGGTCGAGGGGCGCAGCGGTCGAACACCCTATGCCCGATGGGCCAGTGCCTGGGGACTTGGGCCTTTGTGGTTGATTGCGCTGATGCTGATCGCTGGCATCAATGGGCTCGGGCGCCGGCGCTGAAACCCGAAGAAACGGAGGGTCAGGGGGCGTTGTCAAATTGCAGGGCCCCAAATGTATCGGGTACATTTGCCCACAGACCGCCAGACCCCGACGCCTGGGTTGCACCGTGCGGCCGTATCTAGCCCCCTACTTTTTCTGATTCGTTCAGGACTTCATCATGCTTCGTCTGACATCGGCTTCCCTGCTGGCTCTGGCTCTGGCTGCGTGCAGCAGCACCCCGCCGGCTCCGGCCCCTGCACCCGCTCCGGCACCCGCTCCGGCCCCGGCACCCGCTCCCGCCCCGGCGCCTGCTCCGGCCCCGGCGCCTGCCCCGGCGCCTGCCC
>DALYHR010000135.1:0-6245 GCA_031970775.1 Burkholderiaceae bacterium
GGGCAGGACTACGCCGCCCGGGTGATCTCGCGCATCAAGGTGCTGGCCAACCTCGACATCACCGAACGCCGGCTGCCGCAGGACGGCCGCATCAAGCTGCGCATGGCCGGCCGCAACGTCGATGTGCGCGTCTCGATCATGCCCAACCTCTACGGCGAGGATGCGGTGCTGCGGATTCTCGACCGTTATCAGCTCGCCGCCGACGACCGCCTGAGCCTGACGCACCTGAGCTTCGACGAAACCCAGCTGCACTTCATCCGCCGCATGGCGCAGCTGCCTTACGGGCTGTTCCTGGTCACCGGCCCGACCGGCTCGGGCAAGACCACCACGCTCTACGGTGTGCTCTCCGAGGTCAACAGCGGCGAAGACAAGATCATCACCATCGAAGACCCGGTCGAATACCAGCTCTCCGACGTGTTGCAGATTCCGGTCAACGAGGCCAAGGGCCTGACTTTTGCGCGCGGCCTGCGCTCGATCCTGCGCCACGACCCGGACCGCATCATGGTCGGTGAAATGCGTGACGCCGAGACCGCGCAGATCGCGGTGCAGGCCGCGCTGACCGGCCACCAGGTCTATGCCACGGTGCACGCCAACAATGTGTTTGACGTGATCGGCCGGCTGGCGACGATGGGGGTCGATCCCTACAACCTGGTCGCGGCTCTCAACGGCGTGCTGGCACAGCGGCTGGTGCGCAAGATCTGCCCGGAGTGCGCCGCCCCTGAGTCCGTGTCGGACGAGCGCATCGAGGCCAGCCAGCTGCCGCCGGGGGCCTCGCGCTGGCGCTTCATGAAGGGGGTGGGCTGTGCCCATTGCCGCGGAACTGGTTACAAGGGTCGCCGCGCCATCGCGCAGACTCTGATGCTCGATATCGGTCTGAAAAGCCTGATCGCCGAGCGCGCCAGCCCGGCCGTGCTGCGAGAGGCCGCCCATGAGCGCGGCCTGACCACACTGCGCGATGCGGCGCTGCGCTGCGTCGAACTCGGACAGACCACCCTGGAGGAAGCCAACCGTGTCACGGCTGTGGAAGAGTGAGCTGCTGCGCGTGCAGCTCGGGTCGTGGCATTGCACCGCCACCGTGCTGCATCGGCGCGGCCTGCGCTGGCTGCCCGGCCTGACGGCCCGTGCCGAAGGCCAGGGGCGCGTGGCGCTTGAAGCCGCGCTGGCGGGGCTGGCCCTCGGGCAATCGAGCGGCGAGGTGTCGTTGCCGTCCCGGGCCCGCATCGAGCTCGACGACGAAGTCGTGCACTACGCACTGCTGCCGGTGCAGGGGCGCTGGCATGCGGTGCAGGACCGCGCCCGCGAGCATTTCGGCGAGATCCTCGGTCACACTGGCTGGCATCTTGGCCACACGCTGGCCCCGGGCGGCAGTCACTGGCTGGTGATGGCTGCCGAGATGAGCGCGATCGACCCGGTGACGGCGCTGCTGCGCGAGCGCGGTATCGAGACGGCGTCGGTGGTCGGTTCGCTGTGTCAGGACCTTGACCGCGCGCAGCCGGCGCTGTCCGCGCTGCCGCAGGGGCCGAAGTGGCTGGCGGTGGTGCGCGATCACGGCGTGCAACTGCTGCAGTTCGGCGTCGGCCGTCAGCACCTGATCGGGCTGGGCTGGCATCGGCTGGACTGGCGTGACCCGGTGGCGCTGGTCGCCCGGCTGGCCGCGTTGAGCGGGTCTGACAGCGGTGTGCTGCTGCCGGCCCTGGCCAGCCGCGAGGCCGCCCGATCGGCGCAGGCGGCGCTGGCCGAGCCGGCTCGGCAGCGCCAGTGGCTGCTGCTCGAACCCTCCCTGGAAGATGGAACTGATGCTGTAGGAGCCCGGTCATGAGTCGGCTGCCGTTCTTGCCGAGTCCGTGGCGCCTGCGGGCCAGCCCGGATCTGATGCCCACCCGCCCGGTGCCCTGGGGCGGTTGGGCGCTCTTGCTGCTGGCGGCCGGCGTGGCCGCCTGGCAGGGGCTTGCGTGGCGCGAACTGGGCGACCGGGTCGCTGCCGAGCGCCAGAGCCTGGCCAAGCTGCTGCCCGCCTCGACGGTCAACACGACGGCCATGACGCCGGAGGAGCGACAGCGCCACGCGGCGATGGAGTCGCTGGCGGCCTATCTGGCCACGCCCTGGGAGGATCTGCTCGGCGTCTTCGAGCGACATCGCGCCAGCGGTGTGATCCTGCGTCGCCTGGAGCCCGACGCCGCGACCGGTGTGGTGCGGCTGACCGGTGAGGCCCAGGATCTGGCCGCGATGGTGAGCTATCTGACCGAGCTGGAGCGTCAGCCCGCGCTGGCTCAGGTCACGCTGGCCCACCACGACCGATTGAAGGATTCGGCCGGCATCGAGTTCTCGATCAACGCGACCTGGACCGGCGTTCAGGCGCCGCGGCCCGGCAATGCCGCCTCGGCGGCACCGTCTGGCGGGGAGGGACGATGAGCCGCGCTGACGTCCTGCTCGCCGCTCGCCGCCGCAGCCATCAGCTGCGCTGGGCGGTGCAGCGCCATCTGGGCTGGCCGGCTGCCCTGGCGCTGGGGTTGCTGGCGGCTGTGCTGTATCTGACGCTGTGGGCGATGCCCGATCTGCAGGCCGAGCAGTCGCGCACCATGCGCCGCAAGGTGGCGCAGCTGTCGCTGCAACTGCAGCGCCGCGAAGCGGCCTCCCGCGCGGGCCGCGATCCGCGCGATGAGGCCCGCGAAGCCCTGCCGGCGCTGGCCGAGCGCGGCAAGGTCACCGGCAAACTGCTCGAGCTGCTGACCCGCAGTGGCCTCAACCCCGGCCGGGTCGATTACGTCGTGCAGTCCGAGCCGCTGCAGCTGTCGCGCCTGCATGTCTCGATGCCGGTGACCGGCACGTACCCGCAGGTGCGCCGCTTCATTGGGCAGGTGCTCAATCAATTGCCCTACGCGGCGCTCGACAGTCTGCAGATCGATCGTCAGGCGGTCGGCTTCGCGGTGGTCGATGGCATGCAGACCGTGCAGGTGGTGATGCATCTGAGCCTGTACTTTCGGGCCGAACCGGGGGCTGCGCCGATCGTGGCTGCGGCGGCGTCGGGCAGCAAGGAGGGGGCTCGATGAGCACGTTGCCCAGCACCCCGACGCCTGCGCAGGCCGCCGCCGCGCAGCGCCGCTCGCGCCTGCTGATCGGGGTCGCCCTGCTGGTCGGCGCCTGGTCGGGCTGGATCACGCTGTTTGGCAACAGCGACGAGGTCGCTGCTCCGGCAGCCCGCCGAGCCACGGCGGCAGCCCGCCCGGCTGCTGCGCGCGGCGGTTCTGCTCCGACCGACGATGTCTGCGAGAACGTGGTGATGCCACGGCGTGGCCGGCTCAGCGATGCCGTCAACAGCAACCCCTTCGGGGCGATGCCGCCGCCGCCCGTGCCGGTGTCCCGCACCGTGGCCCAGGTCGAGGTGGCGCCGCCGCCGCCCCCACCGCCGCCACCGCCCCCTTCGGCGCCGGTGCTGCCGCCGCGACCGCCGCTGCCCTACAAGTACCTCGGCCTGCTGGCCGATCCGGATGGCAGCCGACCGCAAGTCTTTCTGCTGATGGGCGACAGGGTGATCGTGGCCCGCCCGGGTGAGCTGATCGAGGGGGGGTTCCGCCTCGACAGCATCGGGGCGCGTGAGCTGCGCTTCGTCTGGCCTTCCGACAACTCGATGCTGCGACTCGGCATCGATGGAGCTTGATCAATCATGAAGTGGAACAAGACCCTGGCGACCGTCGCCGTGCTGGCCCTGCTGGCCGGCTGTGCAGCGCAGCGCCGACATACCGAAGGGCTTGACCTGATCGCCAGTGGCAAGACCGCCGAGGGCCTGGATCAGCTGCGTCAGGCCAATGAGATGGAGCCCGGCAACGCCCGCTATCGGGTCGACTACCTGACCCAGCGTCAGCTGGCGGTGCAGCGCCAGTTGCAGGGCGCGGACGAGCTGTACGCCCAAGCTCAGTTCGATGCAGCCGCCGAGCGGCTGGCCGAGATTCTCAAGATCGATCCCAACAACGAGCGCGCGCGCCGGGCGCTCAATCAGATCGAGATTCGCCGCAAGGCCGAGGCGAGGCTGCAGGAGGCCGATCGACTGGCTGCTGAAGGCCAGATCGCCGCGGCGCTGGAGATCGTGCGCAAGATCGGCAAGGATCTGCCCGGACATGCTGGCGCGCGCGCCGTGCAGCAGGCCCTGGAAGAGCGCCTCGAGGCGGATCGGCTGGCCCGAGAGGACCGGCTGGGCGCGCGCGCTGCGCTGCGCAAGCCGGTGACGCTGCAGTTTCGCGATGCCAGCGTGCGACAGGTCTTTGAGGCGATTTCGCGCTCGACCGGGCTGAACATCGTGCTCGACCGCGATATCCGCTCCGATCTGCGCACCACCATCTTCGTCAAGGACGCCAGCGTCGAGGATGCGATCGACCTGATCCTGCTGCAAAACCAGCTGGAGAAGCGCTCGCTCAATGCCAACTCGCTGATGATCTATCCGGCCACCGCGGCCAAGCAAAAGGACTATGCCGAGTTGCGCGTGCGCACCTTCCAGCTCAGCAATGCCGATGCGGCGCAGATGAGCAACCTGCTCAAGTCGATGCTGAAGGTCAAGGAAGTGCTGACCGATGCCAAGAGCAATACGCTGATCATCCGCGACACCGCCGAGGTGATCGCCGTGGCCGAGCAGCTCGTCGCGGCCAACGATGTGCCTGACCCGGAAGTGATGCTGGAGGTCGAGGTGCTGGAAGTCTCGGCCTCACGCGCCGAGCAGCTGGGCCTGCAATGGCCGACCGGGGTGAGTCTGTCGACCCAGGGCACCAGCGCTGCGGCCGCCGCTGGCACCGCTGCAACCACCACCACCTCGGGCAGTCTGACGCTGGGGGATCTGCGCCGTACCTGGTCGACCTTTGCCAACGGCCGCGATTCGCTGCTGGTTTCGCCGTTGGGGCTGGGCATCAACTTCAATCTGACCGACTCGGATGCCAACATCCTGGCCAGCCCGCGCATCCGGGCCCGCAACAAGGAAAAGGCTCGCATCATGGTGGGCGACCGCGTGCCGGTGATCACCAACCTGATCTCGCCCGGCTCGGGCGGCAACGGCTCGAGCAGCAATGTGCTGACCGGATCGATTCAGTACGTCGAAGTCGGTTTGAAGCTCGATGTCGAGCCCCAGGTCTATGCCGACAACGACGTTGGCATCAAGATCAACCTCGAAGTCAGCAACATCGTCAGCCAGATCAGTTCCAACTCGGGGGTGGCCTACCAGATTGGCACGCGCAGCGCTCAGACTGCTCTGCGCCTGCGCGACGGCGAGACGCAGGTACTGGCCGGGCTGATCAACGACGAGGATCGCAATACCGCCAGCAAGGTGCCGGGTCTGGGCCAGCTGCCGGTGCTCGGTCACCTGTTCCGCAACGATTCCGATAGCCGCAAGAAGAGCGAGATCGTCCTGTCGATCACACCGCACATCATTCGACCGCTGGCCTACGCCGGCCAGAAGGGTCCGGACATCTTCACCGGCAGCGAAACGATGGTTCGCTCCAAGCCGCTGCGGGTCGAGGCGATGGAAGTGCTCAAGCTCGGTGAGGGCAAGCCGGCTCCAGGCTCGATGACATTGCCGGTGCCGCCTCAACCAACACAGGCGCCTGCGACCACGGTTCAGCCGAACCAGGCGCCTGCGCCAGCCCCGGCCGCCGCAGTTCCTGTCGCTGCCCCCGAGCCTGCAGCATCGGCGGCAACGACGCCGAAACCGGCCGTGGTTCAGCCGCCCACCCCCAAGCTGTCGGTCGGGCAGTCAGCCCCGGTAGTGCCGCTCGACAGCGACGGGATTCAGGCGATTCCGTCGGGCATGAAGGGTGTGCCAGCGGCCATGCCCTATCGACTGCCCGGTCGCACGCCGATTCCGGTGGCTCCCAGCGGGGGCACCTTGCCGCCCGGCGCCTACGGAGGGGCAGGCGCTGCGCAGCCCAGACCCGCACCGCCGCCTGAGCCGGAGCCCACCCCTGCGCCGGCCGAGCCCGCCGCTTCCGAGCCGGGTCAGCCCCCGGCTGATCCGCCGACCGAACCCCGTTCGTGAGGTCCGCTGCCGTGATGACGCTGAGGTCGCGGGGCAGCGCCCAGTCCCGACGGCAGCGTGGATTCACGCTGATGGAGCTGGTGGTGACGCTGGCCCTGCTCGGGGTGCTGGCGCTGCTGGCCGCGCCGCTGTCCGAGCTATCGCTGCGCCGCACCAAGGAGGCAGCGTTGCGTCAGGCGCTGCACGACATTCGACTGGGCATCGATCGCTACAAGTCGGCGGTCGATCA
>DALYHR010000136.1:0-6226 GCA_031970775.1 Burkholderiaceae bacterium
CGTAGCCGTAAGGGCCGCGCTCGACGCCGACCGGCTCCATGCCGATGGTCTCGTCGAGCACATCCCCCGGCTTCATCTGCTCGGTCTTGAAGACCGCAAACGAGCTGATCAACACGATGCGGCGTACACCGGCGCGGCCGCAGGCTTCAAAGACGTTGCGGCTGCCGATCACGGTGTTGGCGAACATGTCGGCTGCGGCGCCGCGCATGCCCGCGGCGGCATGGATCACGGTGTCGATGCCGTCAAAGATGGCATCGAAGGAGCCTCGCGCCAGCAGGTTGGCGCCGACCGGCTCGATGCGGGCCTGCGGAAATTCCTGCTGCAGCGATTCGATAAAGCCGCTGGGAGCCTGGCTGCGAAAGTGCAGGCGCAGCAGCTCGGTCTGGCCCTGACGCAGCAGGCTGCGCACGATCTGCTTGCCGAGAAAACCGCCGGCGCCGGTGATGAGAATCTTCATGCGGCCTCCTGAGGGGTGGCCGGATGGTTGGCCTGTGCGCTGGCATTCACGCCATCGACGATGCGATCGATGATCTGGCAGACCCGCAGGATCTGCTCACGCGGCACCGGATCGGGGCCCCGTCCTTCGACGGCATCGTAGAAGCGGTCGAGCAGCACGCGCATGCACTGGAAGTAATGAAATTCGTGACGGCGGAAGCGGCCGACATTGCGGCGGGCGTTGGCCAGCAGGCGGCGGGTCTGGGTCCAGGCGATCAGCACGCGACCGACCGAACTCGGCGCCGACCAGGCCGAGGAGCGCACCAGCGTGCGTGCGGTGTAGTCCAGCTCGACCGAATCGCGCGTGCCGACCACCCGCAGCGCGTGCGGCACGGGCCGGCCGTGAGCGCTGACGTTGCCGCAGACCGTGACCTTGCCGCTACGCAGCATGAAGCGCAGCTCGTCGGGCATGCCATCAACCAGCGCGACACCAGTGGGTTCACGGCGGCGGAAGGCGAGCACCTGCACCTCGGGCTCGTCCTCGATGAAGGGCACGACCTTGGCCAGCACGTGATCGAGCACGTTGTGGAACAGCTTGCCGGGCAGACGGTGCACCCAGTGTCCGGGGTCGGTCATCACCGCCAGGCCGTAGTCGCCCGAGAGGTTGTAGCCGTAGTGGGTATCGAGATGGACGATCTCGCCCAGCGCCTTGCGCTGCACCAGCTCTTCCAGCTCCAGCCCCGGGGTCTCGAAGTTGTAGAGGTAGTTGACCCCGACCTTGCGTCCTGCAGCCTCGCCCAGCGCGAGGATGTCGCGGGCCTGCGGCGCGGTCAGCGCAAAGGGCTTTTCCATGAAGACATGGCAGCCGGCCTCGAAGCACATCCGGGCCAGAAACAGATGCGAGTCGGGTGGCGTGGCGATGTGAACGACGTCGAGCCTCTCGCGGCGCAGCATCTCGGCGGCGTCCTCGTAGCGGGCGGGCACGTTCATCCGCACCGCCAGTTGCTCCGCCATCAGTGGTTCACGGTCGCAGACCGCCACCACTTCGCCGCGACCGGTGGCGCGGATCTGTTCGACATGGCCGTCGGCAATCTTGCCGCAGCCGATGATTCCTATTCTGAGCACGCTGGGCTCCCTCTGTAGTCTGGTCGATCGTCGGATCGGTGTCGGTCGGTGTGGTGAGTGCCTCAGCGGCTGCTGCGTCCCCAGGCCCCGCTGTAGCTGCCGCGCACGTAGCGGATCGAGGCCACCAGGAAGGCCCAGTTCAGCGCGAACAAAAACGCCGCCAGCCGCACCAGCTTGGGCAGCTTCACCCCCCGGTTGGTCAGATTTAGCGCCATCGCCGCGCCCAGGTAGCTCAGCGCCTGCGCCTGTGTCAGCAGCATCCAAAAGGGCGAATCGATCGCCAGCACGAAGGAGCCGGCCAGCGCCAGGATCAGCAGATGCGGGGCCGTCCAGCGCAGCACCTTGTGCGAGACATAGGCAAAGGCGGTGGCCTTGCTGGTGCGCAGCAGGTATTCGGGGTGGCGAATCAGCGCCTGGAAGTTGCCGATGCCGATGCGAACCCGGCGGCGGTATTCCTCGCCGATGCGCTCGGGCGTATCTTCCTCGGCCCAGGCGCGCGGCTCGTACAGAACGCGCTGGCCGGCCGCCGAGACGTTCATCGCTACGCAGAAGTCATCGCAGATCGTGTCGGGTTCGAGCGGTTTCCACAGCTCGCGCCGAATCGCGTAGATCGCCCCGTTGGCACCGAGCAGCGCACCGATGCGGGCCTCGAAGAATTTCAGAAACTGCTCGATGCGCCAGTACAGGCTGTCCTGGTTGTCGCCGCCGCTGCCCATCAGGCGCAGCTCGCCGGTGACGGCGCCGACCTGGGGGTCGGCAAAACCGGCGACCAGCCGGCGCAGCGCATCGGGCTGGAAGAAGGTGTTGGCGTCCGAAAAGGCGACGATTGGCTCGGACACGCGCGAGACCAGATCGTTGAGCACATTGGCCTTGCCGCGGTTTTGCTCGAAGGGCAGCAGGCACAGGCGCGGATCATTGAACTGCGCCATCAACTCAGCCGTACGGTCGCGGCTGCCGTCCGAGCCAATATAGGCGCGCAGCCGATCGGCCGGATAGTCGAGCGCCAGGATGTTCTCGATGCGTTGGACGATATGGCGCTCTTCGTTGAAGGCCGAGATGACGATCGCCACGGCGGGCAGATCGGCGTCGGTCTGGCCTCGACCGCGGCGGCGGTCCGACTTGCGGAACACGAAGGCCGCATCGCGCCAGGCCTGACTGAGTGCGGCGACGACGAACAGCACCAGCGGGTACAGCAGATAGGAATAGAGCACGGCGCCCAGGCAGAGCAGCACCAGCGTCGGCAGCAGCAGTTCGGTCACGGCAGCCTCGACTCAGTGCTCGGCAGTTGCCGGGCGCGGGGTATAGGCCGGGCGAGCGATTTCGAAATCGCGGTACTGACCCGGATCGCCGTCCATACCGGCCTCGGCTGCCTTGACGATGTTGTACATCTCGCGGGCGCTGACGAAGTGCAGCTTCCAGCGCTGACCGTCGTTGTAGTGCTCCAGCAAATGGCGGTAGGCGCGGTGCATCGGCTCACCGAGCAGTGCGTCCATGTCGCGCTCCTGCGTGCCGTGGGTATGGATCTTGACGAAGGTCCACTCGGGGCGGCCTTCGACATGAATGCCGGTGCGCACCCAGTCGTCGACCCGCTCGGGCGAGGGGGGCTGATTGGAGCGCACGTCGCTGTTTTCAATGCGCGGAATCAGGCCGAACTTGCGGCTGTGGCCCATGAAGCCCAGCGGGCCTTGCAGGATCATCAGATCGCCCGTCGGGGCGCGGCCCACCGCGACGCGCACGCCGGTGTCATGCGACTTGGGCTGGTGCGGGTCGTCGGTGGCGTAGTAGATCTGGTTGATCGTGCGAGTCTGGCAGGGGCTCGGCGCGGCGGGCAGGGTGTAGTCGGCGTAGCAGCCTTCTTCGCGCAGCACGATCAGCTCGTTGTTGACGCCGCAGCCGTAACCGTCCGGGCGGCAGTTGTCGAGCGCCCAGTTGCCGTGGATGAAGCTCCACTGCGCCTGACCCGTCAGCGGGTTGACCGGCAGGGCGTCGTGGCGTTCGACCAGGGTTTTGGTGAAGCGCTGCAGTTTTTCGCGCAAGCCCGCTTCGGTGTCCTTGTCGTGATGCAGGTGGATCTCGATCTCGCCCAGTCCCATCCGGCACAGCTCGACCAGTTTGTCGAGATGCTCGGGGCGATATTCCTCTTCCGGGTAGAAGAAGCTGTGAATCGGTGCGCGGCCGTCGGCATCGCGGTAGGGGGCGCACAGCTTGGGGTAGTCCTGGCGCCAACGCTCGACCCGGGCGCACTCGGTCTCGTAGTTCGGGCGCTGCCACATCGGCTCGTAGTGATCGACGAAGCAGAACATCAGATGCTGCGTCACGCCTTGAGGGGCCGGGGCTTTCCAGTCCTGCCGCAGATAGGCCCGCAGCCAGATGTGGACCTGTCGCTTGCGGATGAAGACGAGGATGGCTGCGGCGGGCAGCGCGAGGGCAAGCAGGAAGAGTGCGATCAGCATTGTTGTCTGGGGTCCCTGGCGACCCGGGTGTTTTTGGCAGGAGGCCTTGCCCTGGGCCGATCTTGAAGTTCGGACGAATCTAGCATTGCCCCTGGCCGGGTGCGTGCCGGTTCGTAACGGGGCCGTGAGGTTCTGCCGATCACTCGTCGCCTCCTGCGCCCATCTCCTGATACAGGATGAAGCCGTTGACGATGGTGAACAGGGTCAGCGCCGCGATCAGCGAGGTCTTGCCCCAGGCGATCTGCGGTTCGGGCTCGTTGCGGTGCTCCTCGGTGCGGTTGTGCCAGCAGATATGCCAGCTCGCCACGCATAGCCCCAGCATGAAATACAGCGTCGGCTGATAGGTGCGGGACAGGAACCAGGCGCAGACAAAGAAGCCGGTGATGCCGGTGGTCATCATCATCGACATGAAGTAGGCCGGGCTGTTTCTCTCAACGATCTCGGCCCCGCGGTTGGCGCCCTTGATCGCCAGCGTGATCAGCCCGAGCCAGATCAAGTAGCCCGAGATGCCGAGCTCCGAGAAGCACAGCACAAAGGAGTTGTGAGCGGTCAGGCTCATATTGGCCTCGTTGTGCTCGGTGAAGTGTCCGTAGCCGACGCCGAAGACCGGGCGGCTTTTGAGCATTTCCACGCCAGCAGCCCACGACAGGATGCGGTCCTCGGAGGATTTGTCCTTGGCGGAAATCGTGCGCCCCCCGCCCGAGCTGATGCTGCCAGCCGTGAAGAGCACTGCCACAACCATGCCGCCGATCAAGGTGCGTTTCCAGCCCAGCACCTTGATGGCGCCGACGCCGATCGCAGCGGCGATGCCGAGTCGGGCACCGCGCGACTGGGTCAGGTTGATGGCATAGAGAAAGATGCTGATCGGAAAGCCCAGCACGATCAAATTGCGCAGATGGGCGCCGTGGCGATAGAGACCGACGATCATGGGCAGGGTCATCACCATGGCCTGAGCGAAGTCATTCGGGTCACTCAGGATGCTGAGGCTGCGGATGCGGAAGACAAACCAGTCGTACTGATAGTCGGCCGGCGCATCGACCGGAGGGGCCAGGGCGATGTCGTCGAGATCATGCTCAGGGGCTTTCTGGCGCATCACCAGTTCGTCGGCCAGTACGCCGGTGTGATACGCGTTGATGCTGTAGTAGGCGGCAAACAGCAAGCCGATGATGGTGGCGATCGAGGTCTTGCGCACACGATCGACGGTGTTGACGTTCAAGGTTGTCAACGTAAACAGCATGATCGAGGGCGAGAACTCGTTGAAGGCCTGTGTTGCTCCGCCGATCCCGAAGCCATTGGCGACTTGCGACATCATCATGATGGCGACGAAGCCGAAGAACAGCTGATAGTGGATCTTGCGGGCGGCCACGGCCTGTTCCTTGCGGATGTTCAGCAGCGACAGGCCCAGGCACAGCATGCTGAGGGTCAGCATCGGGCGATAGGCGGCCATGTCCGGCGCCCACATCTCCACAGGGCGGAAGAACGTCATGAAGACGTACAGCAGATACAGCCTGAAGCTCATCGGGGGCAATCCAGCGTCGTTGGCGCGGCCGCATGCTAGCGGGGTATCGGGGGCTGTGGGTGACCTGGGGTGACAGCGCGTTGCGCCTTCCTTCACGGTATCGGTTGCATTGAAGCCACAGGGATAAACCCGGTAGAGAATTGACACAAATACGACCGGTTTGGCGCAGGTGGCGCACGTAGTATCCGGCCCGAACTGTCACACGGCCCTGGCGTACACACCCTCATGAATCACTCCCCCATCGAGCCCCAGCCCCTGGAAGGACCTCTGCCCCGGCGGGTGCTTTATCACCATCGCACCCAGGGCAAGGCCGTGGAGGGGGTGCATATCCGCGGCATCACCGATGCGCTGCGCGCCGAAGGCATTCCGGTGGACGTGATCTCGTTGCCGGGGGCCGACCCCTACGCGACGCCCAAGGCGATGTCGCCGACCAAGCAGGCTCGGCCCTGGATGAAGCTGATCGCCAAGCTGCCCGAGCCGTTGTTCGAGATGGCCGAACTGGGCTACAACCTGGTGGCCGGGTGGCGCCTGCGGAAGTATCTGAATCAGCACCCGGACGTCGACATGATCTATGAGCGCTATTCGCTGTTCATGTTCATCACGGTGATGGTGGCACGGGCTCGCCGGATTCCGGTAGTCCTGGAAATCAACGATTCGGCCTCGATGGAGCGGGTGCGTCCGCTGTTCTTCCTGC
>DALYHR010000137.1:0-6225 GCA_031970775.1 Burkholderiaceae bacterium
TGACGATCGGCATGGTCAGCACGGCCAAGTACTTCGTGCCCCGGCTGCTGGCACGGTTCCGGCAAGAGCACCCGGGCATCGACGTCAAGCTCGAAGTCGGCAACCGCGAACAGCTCGTGGCGTTGCTGCATAACGGCGAGGTCGATCTGGCGATCATGGGCCGTCCGCCCAAGGAGATGGCCACCCGCACCGAACCCTTTGCGGCGCACCCGCTGGTCTTCGTCGCCCCGCCCGGCCATCCGATCATGAAGATCGGGCACCCGCCTCTGTCGGCCCTGGAGCCCTACCCGCTGATCGTGCGCGAGCAGGCCTCCGGCACCCGGGCCGCGCTGGAACGCTTCTATCAGGAGCAGCGCCAGGACATGCATATCAATATGGAGATGCCCAGCAACGAGACGATCAAGCAGGCCGTCATCGCCGGCATGGGGCTGAGTTTCCTGTCGCTGCACACCCTCAATCTGGAGTTGGAGCTGGGCCTGCTCGAACTCGTGCTGGTCGAGGGCAGCCCGGTGATGCGCACCTGGAACGTCGTCCACCTGCAGGCCAAGATGCTCTCGCCCCCGGCCGAGGCGCTGCGCTATTTCATCCTGGAGGAGGGTGAAACCTTCCTGGCCGCCCAGGACCGCCGCTGGCTGCAACCAAACGCAACACCGCCCTCGCCGCCGCCCGAGCCACGACTCGAACCGATATAACTGCGCACTTCACCCTGTTGCCGGAGAAGCGCCGCATGGTCCGCTGTCCCAGTGTCCTGCCTCGGTTGCGCCAACCTATCGCCCTGGCTTTCATGGCCGCGCTGCTATCAGGCTGTGTCGACCTGCATGCGGTCGGCGATTACTCAAACACCGCCGGGCTGGTGGTCTCCGACCGCAGCGCCCTGAATCGCTGGTATCAGTCCGAATCACTGCTGCGCGCCCGCCGCATTGAGGGCGACAAATGCCCGATCGGACGCAGCGGGCGCCCCTCCCAGGCCGAGTTCGACGCCGCCTTTGCCCAGGCCGCCACCGTCCACGACACCCTGGGGCGCTATTACCGAACGCTTTCGGAGCTCGCGACCGGCCAGCCGCCCTCCCCGTCTCAGGCGCTGGATGCCTCACTGTCGTCAATCCATCGGGTGGGCGTGGCCGTTGACCCCGAGGACGAAGCCGCATTGCGCGCCACCACGGCCGTGCTGTCTCGCAGTCTCGATGGCCTGCGCCATCTGAAGGTGCGCGAGACCCTGATCGCGACCCACGAATCCGTGGATCGGCTGCTGCTACTGCTGCAACGCCTAGCCGGTCTGTATCGCGATGAGGTCAATGGGGAACGCATCCAGGCCACGCAGTTCGTGCGCTGCGAGATCGCCGTGGGCGACCTGGCCGACGGCTATCTGGGTCGTCGCGAGTTGCAGCATGTGCAACTCGACTATGAGCGCGAGCTGTCCGCCATCGACCGCTATCGCCACAACCTGGAGACGGTGCGGGCCAACCATCTGTCCATTCGTCAGGCCGTCACCGGCAGCGACCCGGAGCGGGTTCTCGAAACCTTCCGGGCACTCAGCGCCACACGCCACGAACTTGAAACCGCCCAGTCCGCGCTGCACACCCTGAAAACCGCCCCGCCTGCCCCCTGAATCCCGGAGTCCTTGTCATGTCCGAATCCCTGCAGAGCTACGCCGGCCACCTCGATGCTCTGGCCGAGGAACTTCCCATCGCGGCGGCCCGCACACCCGAAGACGCCCTAAAACTGATGCAGCAGGCCTCGGAGTTAGGCGGAACAGCCTCAGCCGTTCGTCTGGCTTCGATCGAGACCCTTCTGACCGATGCCCCGGATCGTCTCGAAATCCTCACGGCCGCCACCGCCAGCGCCCGAGCGCAGATCCGCACCGTGGCCGACATCAGCCGCGCCATCGACCTGACAGGACAAGTCATCGTGCTGGCTCAATGCGTGGCCACCGGGCAGATAGGCGCCCTGGCCCCCGCTCTTGAGCGACTCAGCCACGACCTCACGGCGAACTCTGCCTGAGCGAGTTTCTGTTTCAGGATATTTCGCCGCCCAACGCGACTTCAATCACACTTCAAGCTTCTTCAGCTCACAATTCAGCGCGGGCTTATTTACTCCATTTATCTGCACTCATCCATCCTTTTGAACCCTGCCAGAGTAGGGTTGTCAACAGCAAACCACGGCATTAATTCACACGCCCAGTATCGACTCAGCCACACATCAGGCAGATATCCATCCCGCTAAGGATCAACCTGTCGCCAAGCCAAACACCGATACCCCTTATTTGCAGGACCCAAGGGAACTCTCTATATTCGGCATCCATTGATCCACATCAATACAACCCCAGCCGAATCAAGGAGAAAACCGAATGCGTGCAGATGTGATGACCGCCATCCTGAGTGAACTCAATGGATCTACCGCAGATATTGAGGCGTCCGCAGTGTTGTCAACCGACGGCCTGATGATGGCGTCGATGCTTCCCGCAGGGCTCGACGAAGACCGAGTCGGTGCCATGAGTGCCGCCATGCTGTCCCTGGGTGAGCGAACCGCGCGCGAACTCGCTCGCGGTGAACTCGAACAGGTTCTAGTCAAAGGGGGCCGCGGTTATGTTTTGATGACCCACGCCGGACCCGAAGCCGTCATCAGCGTGTTGCTCAGGTCAAATGCCCGCTTGGGCCTGATATTTTTGGATGTCAAGCGATCGGCCGACAGCATCAGCAAAATCATCTAACAAAGTAACAAACCAACAAATTCCAACAATCAGGGATTAATACTTACACCTTCACAAGGCAGGAACCCTCCATGGATATTATTCAGCAAGCCCTTAAAACCCTGAAAGACATTCCTGAAGGTCAGCGCTTCAGTGCCGCCGATGCAGAGGTTCTGGTCCGGCACCGCAATTTGTTGCTGAGCCTGGAAGACGAGATGGTCAAGGGTTTCTACGACGCCATCGAAAGCAATGCCCATATGGCACCGATTATTTCGGGCGGTGGCGGGCGCTCGGATCGCGAAGTGACGTTGCGGCGATGGTGGCAACGTACCTTGGCCGGACCCTTTAATGATCAGTACTGGGGCTGGCAATCGCTGGTCGGGGTGGTGCACATCAAGGTCGGCGTCAAGAACCCGATGATGATGGGCATGTGGACCTGGGTGATCGAGTGGCTGCAGGACCACGCCACCGCCGAAGCCCTCGGCAGCGCCCAGGAAGCGCGCGACCTGCGCCGCGCCGTCAACCGGCTGGCCCTGGCCACCCAGGCGATCATCGCCGAGAGCTATCTCGACAACTACCTGGAAACCGTGATCCGCCTGACCGGCTTCAAGCCGGCCCTGCTGGAGCGCATGTTCTCCAAGGAAATCAATTCCGTCCTCGAAGAAGCACGCACCAAGCTGGGCAAGATCTAAAGCCTCCCGAGGCCCTTATCGCGTCAGCGCCATGAACAGCTCGGGCAGGCGCTCGGGCAGGCG
Source organism: Burkholderiaceae bacterium (assembly GCA_031970775.1). GTDB lineage: Bacteria > Pseudomonadota > Gammaproteobacteria > Burkholderiales > Burkholderiaceae_C > Sphaerotilus. The sequence continues at coordinate 3,445 of DALYHR010000137.1, forward strand.
CTCGACGCGGTCGATCACGGTGTACTGCTGGCCAAAGATGTCGCTGACGTAGTCATCGGCGCGCGGATCGAGGCTGATGCAGTACGAGAAGATGCCGTCGCGGCCGAGTTCGCGCACCGCCTGACGGGCATCGGCGATCAGCGCCCGCTCGTCGGAGACGTCGATATCGGCCGGCTGACCATCGGTCAGCACCAGCAGCAGCTTCTTGTCGGCGCTCTGGTTGCCGAGGTAATGCCCGGCATGACGCAGGGCCGCACCCATCCGCGTCGAATACCCGGCCTGCAAAGCAGCCAGCCGACTCTTGACCGTGTCATCCCACGGCTCGCTGCTGCCCTTGATGTGCAGATAGCGCACATCGTGGCGCGTGTTGGAGTGGAACCCCGCAATCGCCAGCGGGTCGCCGAGCTGCTGCACCGACCAGGCCAGCAGCGCCACCGCCTCCTGGCTCAGCTCCAGCAGCGTCTGCTCGGAGCCCGGCACGTTCTGGTTGAGCGATTCCGACAGATCGAGCAGCAGCATCACCGCGATGTCGCGCCCGTCGTGGCGGTGGCTCATGTTGATGCGCGGATCGGGGGTGTGGCCGCTGCGGAAGTCGATCAGCGAGCGCAGCGCTACGTCCAGATCGAGCTCGGCGCCATCCTCCTGGAAGCGAATCCGACGCTTGTCCTGCGGCTTGAGCAGATCGAGCAGCCGTTTGAGTCGACGCGCCAGCGCGCCATGCTTGTCCAGCAGCCGGTCGATCTCGGTCGCCAAACCGCTCGGATGCAAGCCTTCATAGACACTGACCCAGTCGGGCTTGAAGGTCTCGGTGAGGTGATCCCACTCCGGGTAGAGCCGCGGCGGCAGGCCCTGCATCGTCGGCTGTTCAGGTGGCGGACGCTGCGGGTCAAAGACCTCTTCCTCGTCACCTTCTTCGATGAAGCGCCAGAGATGACGGTTGTCATCGCGGTAATCCACCACCGTATCGGTGAACACCACGTCGGCATATTGATCGCTCTGTCGACGGGTCCGCGCCACATAGCTCAGCGCCAGCTGCGCCATCTCGGTCGTCGATGCGCTACGGCCCTCGGCCAGTGCGGCACGGAAGCGGTTCAGGAATTCATTGAGGTCGACGTCAACATAGCCGTGCTGCTCGTCGAGCATGGCGCGCGAGATCATCGCCAGCCGATGCCGCAGGCACGACTGGGTGCTCGGGTCGCAACTGCCTTCGACCGGCTTGGGGTGGAGTGCCAGGAATAGCCGGCTCAGACCGGGGAACTCGCGACACAGCAGCGCGTCGATGCGCGCATCCTCGAAGACTTCCACCGCCATGCGCTGGAACGGGCTCCAGTTGTCGGCAATCTGAGGCTGTGACCAACGCTGGTGACCCACCATGTGGGCCAGCGCAGCGCGATAACGATCCAGCCCGCTCAGACCGAAGGCGTCGTCGAGCACGTCGGGCAGACGCAGGCCGTCGGCATTGATATATGGCTGTTGCGGACGACCCCGCGCGGATTCATCGGGGCCTTGCAAGGTCGGATACGGCACCAGCATGGCCTCAGTCGTCCACAGCGCACGCAGCGTCAGATCGAGCTGACGCTCGACGTCGGCAAACAGCGTGCCGTGACGCTCGCGTTGCAGCACCGCCAGGCTGTCGGGCGATTTGAGGCTGAAGTAATCGAGCTGCCGCTCCGGGTGGTGGCCATGGTTGCGGATGCCGTAGTCGATCCAGCGACCCAGCCCGCCCAGGCTCAGCACGCCCAGCAGATAGGGCGCATGGCGGAACAGCTCCGGCAGGCTCGGACTCGGCTGGGTCTGGTGGAAGCCGTGAATCGAGCCGGTGGTGCGCCGCATCAGATCGAGCGCCAGATCGAAATAGATCTGCAACTGCTCGGCGCTCAGCAGCCGGCGCGATACCGCCGCCAGCGTTTGTAGCAGCGGTGCGATCGCCCGGCCGTTGGGCGACTTTTGCAGCTGGCGCACCGTCTCCATCACCCTCGGCAACGCCGCCTCGCCAACCCGGCTGGCGGCCTGCGGCCACTCTTCCAGCAGCGCCAGCATCGGCTCAACCCCGCGGCCGAGCTTGCCCAGGCCCCGCGCCGCTTCCAGCCATGCATCCAGCCCGGCCGGACTCAACAGCGATGAAGCCTGTGCATACAGCGGCGCAAAGACCGGTTCGACCTCGCGAAAGCGGGTATCGAGCCGAGCCAGCGCAGCCCGGATCACCGCGTCATCGACGGGAGCGACAGGTTCAGCCGAATTGCTGGGGAATGCGGTGAGGGTGGCCATGGCGCGCTCCGGGGCGAGATTCAGATCAGCCCAGCAGGGTATCGATGGCGTGATCGAGGGTGGCGCGAATATCCGCGTCATCGGTGATCGGCCGCACCAGCGCCATGCGGCAGGCGTCCTTGGGCACCACTCCGCCCTGAATCAGCGTCGCTGCGTAGACCAGCAGACGAGTCGAAATGCCCTCGTCGAGCCCGTGACCCTTGAGGTTGCGCGCCGCCTGGCCGATGCGCACCAACTGCGCGGCACGCTCCAGCGGCAGCCCGGTTTCGCGGCTCAGGATGCCTGCTTCCAGCTCGGGGGTCGGATAGTCGAAATCGAAGGCGGCGAAGCGCTGCTTGGTCGATTGCTTCAGATCCTTCATCAGCGACTGATAGCCAGGGTTGTAGGAGATCACCAGCTGAAAGTCGGGGTGCGCCTCGACCTGTTCGCCCTTTTTGTCGAGCGGCAGCACGCGGCGATGGTCGGTCAGCGGGTGGATCACCACGGTGGTGTCCTGACGGGCTTCGACCACTT
>DALYHR010000138.1:0-6110 GCA_031970775.1 Burkholderiaceae bacterium
TCGCCGTTACCAGTTGGTCACGTCAGCGGCTTCACCCTCGCCGCCGGGCTGGCCATCCGAGCCCAGGCTGATCAGGTCGAAGTCGCCATGCTGGCCGGGAGCCTTGTATTGATAGGCGTGCTGCCAGGGGTCGAGGGGAATGTCACGCTTGAGGTACGGGCCCTGCCAGCGGGGGGTGTTGGCCGGGGCAGTGCGCAGCGCGGCCAGGCCCTGCTCGGTGGTGGGGTATTGCCCGACATCGAGCCGGTACTGGTCGAGCGCCTGACCGAAGGACTCAATCTGCGCCCGCGCTACCTTGGCGCTGCTTTTGCCCAACTGCGAGAAGTACTGCGGGGCGACGATGCCGGCCAGCAGACCGATGATCACCATCACCACCAACAGCTCCAGCAGCGTGAAGCCGCGGACAACCCGACGGGCTGTGCGACCCGGACGCGGGCAACGGTGGCAGGCGGTGGAACTCGGCAGCAGCATGGACAGTCCTTGACAGGCGAGAGGAGCGGCCGAGTTTAATGCCCGCTCCCCCCTGTGGCCGCCCGGCAACGCCCCGCAGGGTCGATCAGATGCCCTCGGGTCCCAAATCGAGCACAACTGGACGGCTTTTCCAGATCTCGTCGGCGTACTGCGCAATGGTGCGATCCGAAGAAAACGCCCCCATCCCGGCGATGTTCAGCACGGTGCGGCGCGTCCACTCGTCAGTATTGCGGTACAGCGCGTCGACCTGCCCCTGCGTCTCGATGTAGCTGGCGTAGTCGGCCAGCAGCAGGTAGTGGTCGCCCCAGTTGACCAGCGTGTCGAAGATCGCCTGATAGCGCTCGGGCTGCTCGGGGCTGAACAGGCCGGCGCGGATCGCGTCGAGCGCGGCCTTCAGCTCCGGGTTGGCTTCGTAGAGGCGGCGCGGCTGATAGCCCTCGGTCCGGATCGCCGCCACCTGCGGCGTGGTATTGCCGAAGATGAAGATGTTGTCCGGCCCGACGTTCTCGCGGATCTCGACATTGGCACCATCGAGCGTGCCGATGGTCAGCGCGCCGTTCAGGGCGAACTTCATGTTGCCGGTGCCGGAAGCCTCGGTGCCCGCGGTGGAGATCTGCTCGGACAGATCCGCCGCCGGAATGATGATCTCGGCCAGGCTGACGCTGTAGTTGGGGATAAACACCACCTTGAGCCGGTCGCCGATGCGCGGATCAGCGTTGATGGTGCGGGCCACGTCGTTGATCAGCTGAATGATCAGCTTGGCCATGTGATAGGCCGAGGCCGCCTTGCCGGCAAAGATCACCACGCGTGGCTGCCACTGCGCATCCGGATTGGCCAGGATGCGCTGATAACGCGTAATCACGTGCAGCACATTGAGCAGCTGGCGCTTGTACTCGTGAATGCGCTTGACCTGCACGTCGAACAGCGCGTCGGGATTGAGCGTGACGCCGAGGTGCTGCTGCACATAGCGGGCCAGACGCTCCTTGTTGTGGCGCTTGACGCGGCGCACAGCGCCGAGGAAGCCCGGCAGGTCCAGCGCATGGCGCAGGCCCGAGAGCTGATCGAGCTGCCGGCGCCAGCCCTGGCCGATACGCTGATCGATCAGTGCGGCCAGACCGGGGTTGGCCTGCGCCAGCCAGCGCCGCGGTGTGACGCCATTGGTCTTGTTGTTGAAGCGCTCGGGCCAGATGCGGGCGAAGTCGGCAAAGATCGATTGCGTCATCAGCCCGGAGTGCAGCGCCGAGACGCCGTTGACCGAATGGCTGGCCACCACCGCCAGATAGGCCATGCGCACGCGGCGCTCGCCCGACTCGTCGATCAGCGAGACGCGGCGCAGCAACTCGGCATCGTGGCCGAAGCGGGCCGTGACATCGCTGAGGAAGTGCGCATTGATCTCGAAGATGATGCGCAGGTGCCGCGGCAACACCCGGCCAAAGATTTCGATCGGCCAGGTTTCCAGCGCCTCGTGCATCAGCGTGTGGTTGGTGTAGCTGAAGATGCGCTGGCACAACGACCAGGCGGTGTCCCATTCGACCTGATGCTCATCGATCAGGATGCGCATCAGCTCCGGAATCGCCAGCACCGGATGGGTGTCGTTGAGATGGATCGCAGCCTTGTCCGGCAGGGATTCGAAGCCGGTGTGGGTGCGCTGATAGCGGTGAACGATGTCCTGCAGGCTGGCCGAGCAGAAGAAGTATTCCTGACGCAGGCGCAGCTCGCGGCCCGACAGAGTCGAGTCGTCGGGGTAGAGCACTCGGCTGACGTTTTCCGAGTGGTTCTTGCTCTCGACCGCGCCGAAGTAGTTGCCCGAGTTGAAGGCGCTGAGGTTGATCTCCTCGGAGGCGCGCGCCGACCACAGCCGCAGCGTGTTGGTCGCCTCGGTGCCGTAGCCGGGGATGATGTTGTCGTAGGCCATCGCCAGCACGTCATCGGTACCCACCCAGCGCACTCGCGCATCGGCACCACTGCCGATCGGCTCCAGATGGCCACCAAAGCGCACGCGATAGCAGATCTCGGGCCGCGGGAACTCCCAGGGGTTGCCGTGGGTGAGCCAGTAGTCGGGTGACTCGACCTGTCGGCCGTCGATGATGCGCTGGCGAAACATGCCGTAGTCGTAGCGGATGCCGTAGCCGAAGCCGGGCACGCCGATCGTGGCCATCGAATCGAGGAAACAGGCCGCCAGCCGGCCCAGGCCGCCGTTGCCCAGGGCAGCGTCCGGCTCCAGTTCGGACAGCACCTCCAGATCGACATCGAGTTCGGTCAGCGCCTGCCGCACTGCCGGCATCAGCTCCAGCGCCAGCAGCGCATTGGTGAAGGTGCGTCCGATCAGGAACTCGGCCGAGAGGTAATAGACGCGCTTGACGTCCTGCGCGTACTGCGCCCGGGTGGTGCGCATCCAGCGCTCGACCAGATGGTCGCGCACGGCGTAGGACACGGCATGAAGCCAGTCCTCGGGCCGGGCCGACACCGGGTCCTTGCCGACGTTGTAGATCAGCTTGTTGGAGATGGTGCGCTTGAGCGCTTCCACATCGCGGGCGAGGTGGTCGTACTGATGTTCGAACTGGGTCAGGTCCATCGTGGCAACTCGAAGTGCGGAGGGTTCGGGATATTCGGGACGTTTCACGGGAATTCAGAAATGAGCGAGTCGTCGGTGCGCCTGAGCCTGCCGATAGACCTCGGCGTAATGGCCCGCGGCGGTATTCCAGCCATGGTGTTCGTTCATGCCGCGGCGCTGCACGGCACGCCAGTCGGTGCGGCGGCGCCAGAGCGCCCGGGCCCGCTCCAGGGCCTGAGCCAGCGCCGGGGCCTCGAAGGCGTCGAAGACAAAACCGGTGGCATCGCTGTCGAGGGTTTCCAGCCGGGTATCGGCCACCGTGTCGGCCAGACCACCGACCCGACGCACCACCGGCAGCGTGCCGTAGGCCAGCCCGTAGAGCTGGGTCAAGCCGCAGGGCTCATAGCGCGACGGCACCCAGATCAGATCGCTGCCGGCGATGATGCGGTGCGCCAGCGTCTCGTCGTAGCCGATGCGCAACGCCATCTGGCGGGGCCGCTGCGTCGCCAGCCGGCGGAAGGCGGCTTCCAGATCGGCATCGCCATTGCCCAGCAGAACAAACTGCCCGCCCTGCTCCAGCCACTGCGGCAACACCTGTTCGACCAGATGCAGCCCCTTCTGACCAGTCAGCCGGCTGACCACGCAGGCCAGCGGCAGACCCGCCTGCGCCTCCAGCCCCAGGGCGTTCTGCAGTGCGGCCTTGCACAGCGCCTTGCCGCGCAGATGGCCGGCGTGAAAGCGATGCGGCAACAGCGCATCGTGCTGCGGATGCCAGACCCGCTCGTCCACGCCGTTGAGGATGCCGACCAGCGCATCGCGGCGGCTGCGCAGCAGGCCCTCCAACCCGCAGCCCTGCTCATGCCCCTGGATCTCGTGGGCATAGGTCGGGCTGACGGTGGTGATGCGATCGGCAAAGTGCAGCCCGGCCTTCATGAAGCTGATACGGCCGTGGAACTCGACACCATGCACGCTGAACCACTCGTCGGGCAGTTCGAGCTCGTCGTAATGCCGCGCATCGAACAGCCCCTGGTAGGCCAGGTTGTGCACGGTGTAGACCGTCGCAGCCAGCCGGCGATGCAGGCGGCGCTCGGCGGCATGAATATGGGCCGGCGCCAGCGCGGCGTGCCAGTCGTGGGCATGCACCACCTCGGGCACCCAGGCCGGGTCGAGTCCGGCGGCCAGCTCACCGGCCACCCAGCCCAGCAGAGCAAAGCGGCGGTGGTTGTCGCCATAGGGCACACCGGCCACATCGGCATACGGGCCACCGCTGCGGTCGAAGAATCCGCCTGACTGGATCACGTAGGCCGTGACGCCGTCGCAGTCCGGCAGGCGGCCGCGCAGCAGACGCGCGCCCCCTGAGGCAAAGATGCCGCCGAGGTCGCAGACCTCCACCGCCTCCTTCAGACCGGCCAGGATCGCCGGAAAACCCGGCAGCAGCAGCCGCACCTCGACCCCGCACTCGCGCAGCGCCGCCGGCAGCGCGCCAGCCACATCGGCCAGTCCTCCGGTCTTGAGCAGCGGGAAAATCTCCGCACAGACCTGCAGGACGCGAAGCGGGGCCGCCGCGGCGGGACTCACAGCGCCTCCAGCATGCGAGAGGTCACCAGCACGATGCCGTTCTCGCTGCGGTGGAAACGCTGTGCGTCGAGGATCGGGTCTTCACCGATCACCAGCCCCTCGGGCAGCTTGCAGCCGCGGTCGATCACGGCTCGGCTCACGCGGCAGTGGCGGTTGATCTGCACGTCCGGCAGCACCACCGTGTCCTCGATCTGCGAGTACGAGCGCACCAGCACGTTGGAAAACAGCACCGAGTGCCGCACCAGCGCGCCTGAGACAATGCAGCCGCCCGAGACCAGGCTGTTGATCGCGCTGCCGACCCGTCCCTCCTCGTCGTGGACGAACTTGGCCGGCGGCAGCTGCTCCTGGTAGGTCCAGATCGGCCAGTCGCGGTCGTACATGTTCAGCTCGGGCGTGATCGAGGCCAGATCCAGGTTGGCCGCCCAGTACGCATCGACCGTCCCGACATCGCGCCAGTAGGCCCGCGAATACGGCGGATTGGCGATCGCCGACATCGAGAACGGGTGCGCCTGCGCCTGACCTTCGCTGACCGCCTTCGGAATCAGATCCTTGCCGAAATCGTGGCTGCTGGACTCATCGCGCGCATCCTCGTCGAGCAGCTTGTAGAGGTAGTCAGCGCTGAAGATGTAGATGCCCATGCTGGCCAGCGCCACCTCCGGGTTGCCCGGCATGGCGGGCGGGTCGGCGGGTTTTTCGACAAAGCGGGTGATGCCGCGCTGATCGTCGATCGCCATCACGCCAAATCCGCTGGCCTCTAGCCGAGGCACTTCAATGCAGCCCACCGTCACGCCGCGCCCGCTGGCCGCGTGATCGGCCAGCATCACCGAGTAGTCCATCTTGTAGATGTGATCGCCGGCCAGCACGACGATGAACTCGGGCCGGTTGGCGCGAATGATGTCGAGGTTCTGCCAGATCGCATCGGCAGTGCCGCGATACCAGTGCTCTTCGTCGACGCGCTGCTGCGCCGGCAGCAGATCGACGAACTCGTTCATCTCATTGCGCAGGAAGCTCCAGCCGCGCTGCAGATGGCGCAACAGCGAGTGCGACTTGTACTGCGTGACCACGCCGATGCGGCGAATGCCGGAATTCAGGCAGTTGGACAGCGCGAAATCGATGATGCGGAACTTGCCGCCGAAGTGCACCGCCGGCTTGGCGCGCCGGTCGGTCAGGTCCTTGAGGCGGGAACCGCGTCCGCCGGCCAGCACCAGGGCCATCGCCCGTCGGGGCAGCGAGCGCTGGTGGGTCAGGGAGGACTGGGGAATGGTGTTCATGAAGGGTGTCTCCAGATCTTCGGGTTATTCGAAAAGGGTCAAGGTCAGGCAGCGGGCTCAGGTCACCACGGTCGGGCCATTCAGACCGGTGTGACGGCGAATGCCGGCCAGCGTGTCGATCCAATCCGCCATCGGGCGCAGGGCGACTTGCGCGTCGACGTCGTGCCCGGCCGGGTCTGCTTCGTAGCGTTCAAGGTAGACCCGCAGCGTCGCCCCTTCGGTGCCGGTGCCCGACA
>DALYHR010000139.1:0-6060 GCA_031970775.1 Burkholderiaceae bacterium
CGCCCTTGCTGTGCAAGAAGGCGCGCAGGATCTTGTTGGTGGTGCGCGGATAAACATAGTCGGTGCCCAGCAGCACAAAGCGCTTGGCCGAGCCGCCTTCCTTGCTCATCAGGTATTCCACCGCCGGAATGGCCTGCTGATTGGGCGCGGCGCCGGTGTAGAAGACGTTCTTGGAGAGCTCTTCGCCTTCGTACTGCACCGGGTAGAACAGCAGCGAGTTCAGTTCCTCATAGACCGGCAGCACCGACTTGCGGCTCACCGAGGTCCAGCAGCCGAAGGTCACGGCCACCTTGTCCTGGCTGATCAGCTGTTTGGCCTTTTCGGCGAACAGCGGCCAGTTGGAGGCCGGGTCCACCACCACGGGCTCCAGCTTCTTGCCCAGCAGGCCGCCCTTGGCGTTGATCTCGTCGATCGTCATCAAGGCGACGTCCTTGAGCACGGTTTCCGAAATGGCCATCGTGCCCGAGAGCGAATGCAGCACCCCGACCTTGATCGTGTCGGCGGCCTGCGCAAACACGGGCAGGCCCAGGGCACACACCCCGAGGGCAACGGCGCTGAGGTGTCGGGTGAAGGTACGACGGGAAGCAGTCATGGCAGCGGACTCCTGAAGGTGAACGGTGAACGTCATGGGTTACGACGGTTCGATGACTTCAGTGTCAGCCGCCCCCGGCGCGGCGGAAATACGACGGATGGCGTAGGGCGGTGACAACCGCAGCTGCCGTTACAGTGCCGCTCATGGGGAAATCGATCGCTTCAATTCTGCTGATGTTCGCCCTGGGGGTGACCTTTCTGAGGGCGCTGGGTGTGGACCCGCTGGAGTCCGTACTGGCCGTAGCGTTAGGCGTTCTGCTGTATCTCGGGAAGCAAGCTCAGTCGTTGCGTCATCGCGTCCGGCGCCTGGAGCAGGCACAGGTCGAGATCCAGAACCAGATCTGGCAACTTACGGCAGATTTGTCCCGGTCCGTTCAGGGGGAGGCGCAACCCACAGCGCCCGAACCCACGCCGGTCGAGCCTGACCGGGAAGACCCGGTTGAGCCCAATCCCCCGCCGCCTTCGACTCGGCCCTCGACCGCAGAGGAGCTGCTTATACAGCCTCGGGTCGAGCCGGCGCCCCCACCGGTCGACCGATTACCGACCAGCCTATTACCGACCGAGCTAAAGCACTGGCTGCTGAGCATCAACCCGATCGTCAAGATCGGCATCGCAATGCTGTTTCTCGGCCTGTCCTTTCTGGCCAAATTTGCTGCCGAGCACATCGACGTGTCGATCGAGTGGCGACTGAGCAGCATCGGCAGCGTCGCACTGGTGCTGCTGGGGCTGGGCTGGCGGCTGCGAACCCGACGGGCCAGCTATGCCCAGGCACTGCAAGGCGGTGCCATCGCCGTGCTCTACCTGACGTTGTTTTCTGCCTTCCGCTTCTATGGCGTTCTGCCCGTCACCCCGGCCTTCGTGCTGATGGCCTTGGTCGCCGTGCTGGCCGCCGCACTGGCGTTGTTGCAGGACGCCCGGGCCCTGGCGGTGCTGGGGGCACTGGGCGGTTTTGCCACGCCGCTGCTGCTGGCCGGAGATGACGGCAACCCCGTGGTGCTGTTCACCTACTACCTGATACTCGATCTCGGCATCGCAGGGGTGGCCTGGTACAGCACGTGGCGCTCGCTGAATCTGATCGGCTTTTTCGCCACCTTCATCGTGGCGACCTCTTGGGGCGTGCTGAATTACAGCCCGGAGCGCTACGCCAGCAGCCAGTTTTTCCTGGTCACCTATTTCCTGCTGTTCGACGCGATCCTGCTGATGCCGGTTCGCCGCAACGATCGCCCAACTGAAACCATTGCCGGTCGTTCGCCCCAACCTGTGATCGACGGCAGCTTGCTGTTCGGTCTGCCCACCATCACGTTGGTGTTGCAGATGGGCTTGGTCCGACCCCTGTCACCGGACTACGGCGTGGCCCTGTCCTGTCTGGCGCTGGCGGCGTTCTACGTGCTGCAAGCCTGGCTGCTCAGGCGAGCAATACACGCTCGGTTGTTGTTCGAAGCCAGTCTGGCGATCGGAACGATCTTCCTGACGTTGGTATTCCCATTCGCGCTCGACGCCAGCCACACCGGCGGGGCCTGGGCACTGGAAGGTGCGGGGTTGGTCTGGCTGGGCCTGCGCCAACAACGCCATGAGCCTCGCGGGTTGGGCTACCTCTTGCTATTCCTGTCGGGTCTGAGCCTGGCGCCGCTGCTGCCGCAAGGCCCGCCCTCAGCCGGTTGGATCAATGCCGTGGCACTCAATGCGCTGCTCGTGACCGCCGGAGCCTGGCTGGCCGCGCACTGGCTGCACCGTCGTGCGAACAACAGTCAACGCAAGCTGGATCAACCTGAATCGTTCTTCGAGTGGGGGTTGACCGGCTGGGGTTTGGCCTTCCTGGTCGGTGTTGTTCTGGCAGAAATCCACTGGTTTGTGCCCGTGGCTTATCAGGAGGCAGCACGGCTGGCAGGGCTGAGCGCCATCGCCCTGATCCTGCTCGGCATCGCGAATCGACTCGATTGGCCCGAAATGACATGGCCCCTGCCGGCCCATGCGCTGGTGATGGCAGGAGCAGCGTGGATCTGCGGGCTCGGCAACGGTGATCCGGCAGCATCGGGGGGCTGGTTGGCGTGGATGCTGGCTTTTCTGACTCACGCACTGGTTCTGCGCTACGCCACGCCGAGCTGGCTGCCCGCCTGGGAACATGCCGTCCACCTGATCGGCGCCCTGGTCCTGGCGGCGCTGAGTGCCTTGCAAGGTCGGGTCATCACACAAGGCTGGGGTGAACTGTCGAGTGCCTGGCCCTGGCTGGGCTGGCTGGTCGGTCCGGCTTTGCTGCTTGGCCTGGTGGTGCATCCCAAAGCCATGCAGTACTGGCCGATGCGAGCTTGCCCGCAAGCCTACCAAGGCCATGCCGGCGCCTTACTGAGCCTCACCGCCCTGGTGTGGACGCTCCTGGCCAATGCCTTTTCGGAAGGTTCGGCGACCCCGCTGCCGCACCTGCCGCTGCTCAATCCGCTCGATCTGGGCATCGGCGCTGCCGGAGTAGCTACGCTGCTCTGGATGCGAACAGTCGCTGCACAAGACCTGCTTCAAGACCGAATGCCTCTTGCATGGAGTGCGCTGGCCTTGTCCGGATTTGTCTGGCTCAACGCCATCCTGGTGCGTGCTTTCCACCACTGGGGGGGAGTGCCTTTCCACGTCCGGGACTGGATGGCTTCACTGGCGGTTCAGACCGGGCTGACCTTGCTGTGGAGCTCCATGGCGCTGGTATTAATGTGGCTCTCGGCGCACCGCAGCCTGCGCAAGCCGTGGCTGATCGGTGCAGGCCTGCTCGGCGCTGTAGTGCTCAAACTGCTGCTGATCGATCTGTCCGGCTCGGGCACCATCACCCGCATCATTTCGTTCATCGGCGTCGGTGTGCTGATGCTGGTGATCGGCTATGTCGCTCCCCTGCCCGGAGCCAGCCCATCACCTTCATCGCAGCCTACCCCGGATACCCCCGACGCTAGCCGATGATGAGCACCGCTTCACCTCTACAGCGCCGAACGGGCCATGCGGCATCCGGCATCACGTTCGGCATCAAGTTCGGCAGCGCGGTCAGCATGAGCGTCTTCATGATCGCGGCATGGGCGGCTGATGCGCCCTCACCGTCGGCGGGCTTTCGATGCCGTGCTGAAGTCAGGCTCGAGCAGCCCGGAGCCTTCGTGGCCCTGCCACTGCCAGCCAGCGTCTATGCCTGTAGCCAGCAAACCGGACTGAGTGATCTGCGCCTGGTAGATGCCCAAGGCCAAAGAGTGCCGCTCGCGCTGCTACCCGATGCGCCCTCTCGCAGCGAAATCCGCAGGCAGGATGTCCGGCTCTACGCCTTGCCGGTGACAAACCCGACGAACGCCACCGTCGACCCCGGCAAAGCGCAAGCCCCCACCTCGATCACCCTCCATGGGGCGGACCGACAGTTGATCCGCATCGAGTTGCCAGCAGCACCAGCATTCACCCCCGCTACGACACAGCCCACAACACCGACTTCACCCGGCTGGTTGATCGACCTGGGCGAGTCCCATCCGGAGGATCGTCCGCTGCAAGCGGTCGAGCTCGACTGGTCGGGCCCTGCCGAGTTCAACGCAGCCTTCGAGCTGTCGGTAAGCCACGATTTGCAGCATTGGCAGGCCGCCGGCCACGGGCAGCTCCTGGAGCTGCATGGCGACGGGGAACGACTTCGCCAAAATCGCATCCTTCCCAGCACGCCCTCCGGCCGCTATCTGCTACTGCGCTGGAGAGGCGGCGAACCCGCCCCAGCCCTGACCTCAGCCAAGGCCGAGCGCAGCGCCGTCCCCTCGACCGCCGACAGCAACAGACCACTATCCCTTCAAGTGCCGGCGACATCCGGGGCAGACGCAACGCAGGCACTCGATTTCGACCTCGGTCATGTGATGCCGCTGACCTCGATCGACCTCATGCTGCCGACCGGTCAGCGTGTCGTGCCGGTGCGATGGCAGATGCGTCAAACCCCGCAGCAACCTTGGCAATCGCTCGGTGCCCATGTGCACTACCGGCTGGAGCATCGGGGTGAGATCAGTCGATCACAGCCCTTGTCGATCGAAACCCGTACACGGTTTTTGCGCGCCCTGCCCGACGAAAGGGCTGGCGCTGTTGATGCCCGGCAAGTGCACGTGAGCGTGCAGCTCCGCCCAACCCCCCTGGTCTTCGTCAGCCAAGGCACGCCACCCTGGACCCTGCTGGCGGGCAACGCCGACTCCAGCCCGAATCTGCTGCCTGTGAGTACCCTGATCAGCGATCTCGACGCAGAACGCCCCCGCTTCGGTCAGGCCGTCTTGTCGACCTGGCAGGAAGACACCCAGGCACGCCGCGCCACCGAACGCAGCGAACAGCTCAGCGCCCTGCGCCCCTGGCTGCTTTGGGCGGTGCTGATTCTGGGCGTTGCCGGGCTGGCAGTCATGGTCTGGCGCCTGAGTCGAAACAAGGCGAGCTGAAGTCAGCGGCCCGACTCAAATCGTCAACTTTCCGATCTGGTTCAGAGCCTGAGCCGCCAGCGCCGCCGCCGCATTGCGGGTTTCGACGCCGAGCTTTTCGTAGACGTGCTCCAGATGCTTTTTCACCGTGGCGGGGCTGGCGCCGAGGATGTCGCCGATGTCGCGGTTGGTCTTGCCGCGCATCACCCACACCAGCACCTCGGCCTCGCGCGGGGTCAGGCGCCAGGTGCGCATCAGGGCGTCGAGCGCGGCTGCGCCGTCATCCACCTCCTGCAAGACCAGCAGCCACTGATCGTCGCCGGCCGGCTCGTGCAGCGTGAAGCGCAGGCGCGGGGGGCTGCCATCGTCGGGGGCGGTCGGCACCGGGCTCAGCTCCAGCGACGGCGCTTGGACCGGCATGCTGGCCGGCACGCCGTCTTCTGAAGCCGCATGGCGGGCGACCACGCGCTGCAACCACGCCAGCAGCGCAGGCGGGGCCTGACGGTCGGCGCCGGGGCCGAAGCGCTCAAGCAGCCGGCGCGCCAGCGCGGTCTGCCACACCACCCGACCATCGGGCAGCCGCACCACCAGCGTGGCGTGGCCAAAGGCGTCGAGCGCCTGACGGGCCTGTCGCTGGATGCGCGCGCTGTGCAAGTGGGTGGCGACACGCGCCAGCACCTCGCGCACCCGGATCGGCTTGGTGACGTAATCGCAGCCGCCCGCCGCAAAGGCCGCCAGCACATGCTCGGTCTCGGTCAGGCCGGTCATGAACACCACCGGCAGCGCCGCAGTGCGCGGATCGGCCTTGAGGCGCCGGGCCACCTCAAAGCCATCCATGCCCGGCATCACCGCGTCGAGCAGGATCAGATCCGGCTGCGCATGCGCCGCCCGGCTCAAGGCGGAGGGGCCGTCGGTGGCCACCAGCACGGTGTAGCCCGACTCGTCGAGCGCGTCGTGCAGCACGGCCAGGTTGTCGGGCACGTCATCGACGATCAGGATCAGATCGGCGCTGCTGCGGTCCAGGCCGAGGTCGGCGTTCAAGGTCGTCATGGTGAATCGCGTCCAGGATCAGAGGCAA
>DALYHR010000140.1:0-6055 GCA_031970775.1 Burkholderiaceae bacterium
GGCAACTACCTGTTCAGCCCGGCCACGCAGCAGCTGACGGCAGCGATCACGCCGGCCACGCTGGGTGTGACGGGCACGGTGGTGGCCGGCAAGGTCTACGACGCGACCACTGCAGCGACTTTCACCACGCCGGGTCAGCTGACCGGCGTGTTGGGCACGGATCAGGTCAGCCTGACGCAGACGGCGGTGTTTGCCAGCAAGAACGCCAACCCGACGCAGGTCGTCAACCTGAGCAACACCGTCAGCGGTGCGGACGTGGGCAACTATCTGTTCGGCCCGGCCACGCAGCAGCTGACTGCGGCGATCACGCCGGCGCCTCTGGGTGTGACGCCGACAGTGGTGGCCGGCAAGGTCTACGACGCGACGACGACGGCGACGCTGGCGACGCCGGGGCAGCTGACGGGGCTGCTGGGCACGGATCAGGTGGCGTTGAGCCAGACGGCGGTATTTGCCAGCAAGAACGCCAACCCGGCGCAGGTGGTCAATCTGAGCAACACGGTCAGCGGTGCGGATGTGGGCAACTACCTGTTCGGCCCGGCCACGCAGCAGCTGACGGCGGCGATTGCGCCGGCGGCCTTGGGCGTGAGCGGCACGGTGGTGGCGGGCAAGGTCTACGACGCGACGACCGCCGCAACGTTTACCACGCCGGGTCATCTGGTCGGCCTGCTCGGTACCGATCAGGTCAGCCTGACGCAGATGGCGGTGTTTGCCAGCAAGAACGCCAACCCGACGCAGGTTGTCAATCTGAGCAACACCGTCAGCGGTGCGGATGTGGGCAACTACCTGTTCAGCCCGGCCACGCAGCAGCTGACGGCGGCGATCACGCCGGCAACGCTGGGTGTGACAGGCACGGTGGTGGCCGGCAAGGTCTACGACGCGACGACCGCCGCGACGTTTACCACGCCGGGGCATCTGGTCGGCCTGATCGGTACCGATCAGGTCAGCCTGACGCAGATGGCGGTGTTTGCCAGCAAGAACGCCAACCCGACGCAGGTCGTCAACCTGAGCAACACGGTCAGCGGTGCGGACGCGGGCAACTATCTGTTCGGCCCGGCTACGCAGCAGCTGACGGCGGCGATTGCGCCGGCGCCGCTGGGTGTGACGGGCACGGTGGTGGCCGGCAAGGTCTATGACGGCACGACGGGTGCCCAAGTGACCCCGGGTGTGCTGGGCGGCGTCTTTCCGGGCGATGTGGTGACCCTGAATCAGACCGGCAGCTTCGCCGACCCCGGCGTGGGTCTGGGCAAGTCTGTGACGGTCAGCAGCACCCTGGGGGGGCCATCCGCCGGCAACTATGTGTTGCCGGTCGCTACCCTGGTGGTGCGCGCGGACATCACGCCGCCGCCGGTGCCGGTGCAGCCGCCGGTCAGCCGCCCGGTGACGGTGCTTGATCTGCCGGTTTCCGTGCTCGCGGGCGTGCATGATCTGACTGACCGAGTGCCTGCCGAGCCGAATCCGCCGGTCGAGGCTCCCGTGGCGGTGCCCACGCCGCAGCGATTTGTGCCGCTGCCCACGCCCGTGGTCGCCGCGCCCGTGCCGGCCATCCAGGCGCGGGAGCCGGCCTCGGCCGAGCCGGTGGCGGCGGTGGTGGAGGCTCGCCCGGTGGTTCGCCCCGTCGCGGCGGTGCAGGCCGACGAGGGTCGGTCTGCCGAGCTCGCTGAGCCGGTCCTCCCTGCGGCCGTGCCGGTGTCCCTGCCGGCCGAGATGGCGATCACCCGATTGCAGCTGCAGCACCAGAGGACCCGCAGCGAGAACACCAGCCAGAACATCTCCGGCATGGCCGGCAAGATGGGGTCGTACTGGCGGCTGCTGCAGCCCTGGAACGCTCGGCGTCGACGTGATCGCAAGAAGGCAGCCCAGCAGGCCGCCGACAAGGAGATTCGTCGGCCGGCCTGATCAGGCTTCGCCGCGCGGGAAGGGGCGTGGTTTGCCGTCGGCGTCGATGGCAACGTAGGTCAGGTTGGCTTCGGTCACCTTGACCACTTCGGCGCCGCGACGGTGGCGTTCGGCCCAGACCTCGACATGCACGCTGATTGAGCTGTTGCCGATGCGCTCGACGCGGGCATAGAAGCTCAGCAGGTCGCCGATCGAGACCGGTTGCTTGAAGATGAACTGGTTGACCGCGACGGTGGCGATGCGGCCCCGCGCCAGGCGCATCGGCAGCACGGCCCCGGCCAGATCGACCTGCGCCATGATCCAGCCGCCGAAGATGTCGCCGTTGGGGTTGGCATCAGCCGGCATCGGCATGACCCGCAGCACCAGGTGCAGGTCAGTCGGCAGACCCTGTGGATCCCCCCCGGGATTGGTTCGTACGGCCGAGTCAGCCTGGGGTGTGGCCGGGGTTGTGGTCTGATCGCTCATGTTGCTTGCCCCGGAGGCTTCCGAGGTCGGGGTGGGTGTGTTGTCCGGATTCTTTCATGATGCGTCGTTATCACTCTTCAGAACCGTCGCTGCCTGACCCGGCCGGGTCGCGCACCGACATGCAGACCCTGCAGCGGCTGGCCCCGTATTTCTGGCCCTACCGCTGGCGCATGGCCGCAGCGCTGCTGTTCCTGATCGGGGCCAAGCTGGCCAATGTCGGGGTGCCGCTGCTGCTCAAGCAGATGGTTGATGCTTTGGCGATCCAGCCCGGCGAGATGCGGGCCGTGTTGGTGGTGCCGATTGGCCTGCTGCTGGCCTATGCCGGGCTGCGGCTGGCGACCACGGTGTTCACCGAGCTGCGCGAGTGGATCTTTGCCAAGGCCACCCACGGCGCCGCACGCGAGTTGGCGCTGTCGACCTTCCAGCACCTGCACGCGTTGAGCCTGCGCTTTCATCTGGAACGCCAGACCGGCGGCATGAGCCGCGATATCGAGCGCGGCACCAAGGCGCTGCAGTCGCTGGTGTCGTATTCGATCTTCACCATCATTCCGACCCTGGTCGAGCTGGCGCTGGTGCTGGCCCTGCTGGGCACACGCTTCGATGTCGGCTACGTCTGGATCACGCTGGCGGCGCTGCTGGCCTACGGGGTGTTCACGATTCTGATCACCGAGTGGCGTACCCATTTCCGCCGCCGCATGAACGAGCTGGACTCGAAGGCCCATACCCGGGCGATCGACGCGCTGCTCAACTACGAGACGGTCAAGTACTTCAACAACGAGCAGTTCGAGGCCAAGCGTTACGACGAAGGGCTGGAGGCCTATCGCAAGGCCTCGATTCAGGCCCAAGGCAGCCTGTCGCTGCTCAACGCCGGGCAGCAGCTGATCATCGCGGCCAGCCTGGTGGCGATGCTGTGGCGCGCGACGCAGGGAGTGGTTGATCAGCACCTGACGCTGGGCGATCTGGTGATGATCAACGCGCTGCTGATTCAGCTCTACATCCCGCTGAATTTCCTGGGTGTGCTGTACCGTGAGGTCAAGCAGAGCCTGACCGATCTGGACCGCATGTTCGGGCTTCTGGAGCGTGAGCGCGAGGTGGCCGATGCGCCCGCCGCGCCGGCGCTGCAGGTCAGCACCGGCAGCGTGCGCTTCGACAATGTGCACTTCGGCTACGACCCGGCCGGTGGGGGGCGCACCATCCTGCACGGGGTCAGCTTCGAGATTCCGGGCGGCAAGACCGTCGCGGTGGTAGGCCCGAGCGGTTCGGGCAAGAGCACGCTGGCGCGGCTGCTCTACCGCTTCTACGACGTCTCGCCGCAGGGCGGCGCGATCAGCATCGACGGCCAGGACATCCGCGCCGTCACCCAGGACAGCGTGCGTCGTGCCATCGGCATCGTGCCTCAGGACACCGTGCTGTTCAACGACACGGTGGGCTACAACATCGGCTACGGCCGGCCCGGCGCCACCCAGGCCGAGATCGAGGCCGCAGCGCGGGCCGCACATATTCACGACTTCATCGCAGCACAACCCAAGGGCTACGACACGATGGTCGGCGAGCGCGGCCTGAAACTCTCCGGCGGTGAAAAGCAGCGGGTCGCCATCGCCCGCACCCTGCTGAAAAACCCGCCGATCCTGATCTTCGACGAGGCGACGTCGGCGCTCGACTCGGCCAACGAGCGCGCCATTCAAGCCGAGCTGGCCAGTGCGGCCGAAGGCAAGACGGCGCTGGTGATTGCGCATCGGCTCTCGACCGTGGTCGATGCTCACGAAATTCTGGTGATGGAGGCCGGCCGCATCGTTGAACGGGGCTCGCACGCGGTGCTGTTGCAACAGGACGGGCGCTATGCTCGGATGTGGCGACTGCAGCACAGCGCTCAGCCCGAGACTGAATGAGTCGCCGTTCATCCTGATTCCGCTGCCCCCGGAGTGCCGCCCCATGGAGACCCGCTGGCTCGAAGACTTCGTCAGCCTGGCCGAAACGCGCAGCTTCTCGCGCTCGGCGCAGCTGCGCCATATCACGCAGCCGGCCTTTTCGCGCCGCATTCAGGCGCTGGAGGCCTGGGCGGGGGCTGATCTGGTCGACCGCTCCTCCTACCCGACCCGGTTGACCGCGGCGGGCAAGACGCTGCTGCCGCAGGCGCTGGAGATCCTTGGCAGCCTGCAGGCGGCGCGCAACCTGATGCGCGGTCATCAGGTCTCCGCACAGGACATGATCGAGTTCGCCGTGCCGCACTCGCTGGCCTTCACCTTCTTCCCGCACTGGGTGATGGATCTGCGTCAGCGCTTCGGCGCCTTCAAAAGCCGGCTGGTGGGCTTGAACGTGCACGATGCGGTGATGCAGCTCACCGAAGGCAGCTGTGATCTGCTGCTGGCCTATCACCACGCCTCGCTGCCGCTCCAGATCAACCCGGAGCGCTACGAAATGCTCAGCCTCGGCACCGAAACGCTGGCGCCCTACGCCCGGGCCGACGCCGATGGTCAGCCGCTGTTTCGGTTGCCCGGCCATAGCCACGACCGCGTGCCCTTTCTTGGCTATGCCTCGGGCGCCTATCTGGGGCGACTGGTCGATCTGCTGCTCAAGCACGCCGCCGAGCCGATCTACCTCGACCCGATCTACGAGACCGATATGGCCGAGGGCCTGAAGGCGATGGCGCTGGAAGGGCATGGTGTGGCCTTTCTGCCGTCGAGTTCGGTGCGCAAGGAGCTGCGCGCCCGCCGGCTGGTGCCGGCCGGCCCCGGGCGAGGTGCCGGCGAGCCGGCTTTTGAGGTCACCATGGAGGTGCGCCTCTATCGCGAGCGGCCGGAGCTCTCCCGTCACCCCAAGGCCGCCGCCCGCGCGCTGTGGGACTATCTCAGCTCGACCGCTTCAGCCGCCCCGGCGTCCGTTGCGCTCTGAGTCACGCAAGACCTGATCGAGGTGTCGATGAACATCCGTCTGAATCCTCTGGGGCGCCGCCTGAGCGCCATGCTGTTCGCCCTGGTGGCGCTTGTTTGTCTTGAGCGCCTGCGGCGGCAGTCCGGAGGCGCCTCCGCCCGTCTGGGATGGGTCCGGAACCTTTGCCGTCTGGAACGGCAACGTCAACGCAGACGTGGTTCAGGACGGTGCGGGCCGTCTCTACAAGGTCTCTTCGGCGACTCCGAATACGGTGTATTCGGCCACCGACAACATCTGGCTGAGTCTGCGTGCCGACCCCAGCGGCAACCTGTATGACAGCAACGGCACCCGCATCGGCTCGATCACGCTCGACAGCGCCAAAGTGGCCAGGATGCGCTGCCTCGACAGCTCGCTGATGACGCTGACCGTGACGGCCAATAGCTGGAGCTACAGCTGTGCCGGCACTTCGGGCGGGGGCACGGGCGGCGGTGGCAGCAGCGGTGGCGGGGTGATCTACGTCACCTGGACCGGCAACACCCTGGGTTCGACGGTGCGCGATGGCGCGGGGGCTTCCTTTGCCGTGCGGGTGTCGGATCGCGCCGTGATCGCGCTGCCCGGCAATACGCAGCTGACCGGGCTGACCGTGGATGCGCAGGCTAATGTGCAACTCGCAGGCACCGGGGCCATCGGCTCGGTGATGCTCGACGCGAGCAATGTGGCGGTGCTGCGCTGCTCGAACGGGACGGCAATGATCCTGTCGGTCGGCACCTCCTGGAGCCACAACTGCAGCACCTCTGGCGGGGGTGGCGGCGGGGGTGGTTCG
>DALYHR010000141.1:0-6051 GCA_031970775.1 Burkholderiaceae bacterium
ATGGCTGGCGCCTCACGCCGGAATTCTCCTGGGGCCTGACGCGTACGGTCGAACTCGGCCTCTATGTGCCCACCGTGCTCGATGCCCAGGGCCAGTACCAGCTCGCGGGCATCAAGGGCCGAGTGAAGTGGCTGCCGATCCGGCCCGAGGGGGACGATGGCATCGGCTGGTTCACCGGCTTTAACGTCGAACTCTCCCAGAGTCGGGCCGAATATGACCCCGCCCGCCTCAGCACCGAATCCAAATGGATCCTCGGCCATCGCAGCCTGAATGGCTTCATCGGCTTTAACCTGAACATCGGCAACGAGATCGAAGGGCCCAATTCGGGCGATCGACCCGAAGTGGAATACGCCTTCAAGGGCATGCGCGAACTCGGCAGCGGCTGGTCGGCCGGTGCTGAGTACTACCTCGGCACCGGCGCAGTCGGCCACACGCTGCCAGCCGATCAACAGGATCGCCGGGTCTTCCTGATCGCCGAACTCGATCGCAAGCCCTGGGAATTTCACTTCGGTATCGGCAGCGGCCTGACCTCGGCCACCGACAACCTGACAGTGAAGTTCATCGCCGAAATCCCGATGAACCTGCTGCACTGAGCTGCCCTCACTCCCGACCCGGGGTGAGGGTCGTCAGGCCTTGATCAGCTCGGTGCGGCCCCCGAGCCAGCGCTCGACTTGAGCCCGCGCCAGATCAGGCCGCAGGCGCAGCAGGCGCAGTGATTCGTGGCGTGCCTGCTCCAGCAGATCCTGATCCTCGATCAGATCGGCAAAACGCAGCATCGCGCTGCCCGACTGCCGCTCGCCCAACACCTCACCGGGGCCGCGCAGCTCCAGATCGCGGCGGGCGATCTCGAAGCCGTCCTGGGTGTCGACCATCGCCTGCAGGCGCGCCCGACCGGTTTCCGAGAGCTTGCCGCCATGCAGCAGCACGCAGGCACTCGCCACCGCACCGCGCCCGACCCGGCCGCGCAGCTGGTGCAGTTGCGCCAGCCCGAAGCGCTCGGCCTGCTCGATCACCATCACGCTGGCGTTGGGCACATCGACGCCGACCTCGATCACGGTGGTGGCGACCAGCACACCGAGCTCACCTGCCGAAAATCGCGCCATCACATCGGCCTTCTCGGCCGACTTGAGCCGGCCATGCAACAGTGCAACCTTGCCGGTCGGCAGCGCTGAGGACAGCTCCTCGAAGGTGGCGGTGACGTTGGCCAGTTCCGGCCCGGTACGGGTGGTGTCGCTGTCTTCATCGGCCTCGATCAGCGGGCAGACCCAATAGACCTGCCGGCCGTCGAGCACTGCGGCGCGCACCCGCTCGATCAGTTCGAGCCGGCGGCTCTCGTCGAGCTTGCGCGTCACGATCGGGGTGCGGCCGGGCGGCAGCTCGTCGAGCGTGCTGATGTCCAGATCGCCGTAGGCCGTCATCGCCAGGGTGCGCGGAATCGGCGTGGCGGTCATCATCAGCAGATGCGGTTCCAGATCGCCGACCGCCAGCTTGCGGCGCAGGGCCAGCCGCTGCTGTACGCCAAAGCGGTGCTGTTCATCGACGATCGCCAGCCCGAGGCGATGGAAGCTCACCTCGTCCTGGATCAGCGCATGGGTGCCGACGATCAGTTGCGCCTCGCCGCTGGCGACTCGCTCAAGCTCGGTGCGGCGCTGCCGGCCCTTGCGGCTGCCGGTCAGCCAGGCCACCCCGATCGGGCGCTGCTCGCCTCCGAGCCGGAGCGGCTCCAGCCACTGCACCATCTTGCGCACATGCTGCTCGGCCAGGATCTCGGTCGGCGCCATCAGCACGCATTGCCAGCCGGCGTCGAGCGCCACCGCCGCCGCCAGCGCCGCTACCACCGTCTTGCCGGCGCCGACATCGCCCTGCAACAGCCGGTGCATCGGCCGCGATCGGGCCAGATCGGCGGCGATCTCAGCCGAGACCCGCTGCTGCGCCCCGGTCAGGCCAAAGGGCAGCGCCGCCAGCAGCTGCGGCCGCAGCGCGCCGGGGGCCTCGGCATCGACCCGCAGCACCGGAGCGCGCAGGCGGTCGCGCTCGGCATGGGCCAGACGTTGCGACAGCTGCTGCGCCAGTAGCTCCTCGTACTTGAGCCGCTGCCAGGCCGGGTGATGCCTCTGCTGCACGGCTGGCCCCAGCGCTGGCGGTGGGCGATGCAGCAGGCGGATTGCATCGCGCAGGCTCGGCCAGGACGCCTCGCCGGTTTGTGCCTCGGAAGGCATGATTTCAGCCGGCAGCAGCTCGCGCAGATCGACCCGTTGCAAGGCCGAGTCGATGGCGCGGCGCAGATAGTTCTGCGGCAGCTGCGCCACGGTCGGATAGACCGGGGTCAGCGTGCTTTGTAGCGGAGTGTCGGGCTCGACGATGCGAAAGCTCGGGTGAACCATCTCTGCCCCGAGCAGGCTGTGGCGCACTTCGCCCTGCGCACGCACCCGCACACCGGCCACCAGCGTGGCGCGATGCGAAGGCTGCGGATGCAGAAAACGCAGCGACAGATGCATCGAACGACCGGTTGCCACCGCACCCGGCGAGAGATCGCGCAGCTTGACCCGCAGCGCCCGGCGCGGCCCTTCGGTGAGCACCTCCACCACCTCGCCTTCGATCAGCGCCGGCTCGCCGTCGAGCAGCCGATGAAAGGGGATCAGACGGGTCTCGTCGATGTAGCGCAGCGGCAGGTGCAGGGCCAGATCGATATCGCGGGTCAGTCCGAGTTTGTCGAGGGCGCGTTGCGGGGCGCTCTGGGAAGAGGGACGTTCGGCCATGAAACAATTCTGCATGACCTCTGCTGCACCCTCTCCTGCGATCCCCGCGCTCACCGTCGCCGATTTCGATTTCGAACTGCCGCCCGAGCTGATCGCCCAAAGCCCTGCGGCCGAGCGCACCGCCGCCCGGCTGCTCGACGGCCGTGGCCCCGCCCTCATCGACCGGGTGATCCGTGACCTGCCCGGGTTGCTCGACCCGAACGATCTGCTGGTCTTCAACGACACCCGGGTGATCCGGGCGCGGCTGTACGGCAGCAAGGACAGCGGCGGGCGGGTCGAAGCGCTGGTTGAGCGGGTGCTGCCGAGCACCGATGGCGGCCCGTCCCGGCAGGTCTGGGCCCATGTACGCGCCAGCAAGTCGCCCCGGCCGGGGCAGCGCCTGCGGCTGGGCTCGGCGGCGGACAGCGCCGAAGGTTTCGACGCCGTGGTACTCGGCCGCTGCGGCCCGGATGGCGGACTGTTCCACCTCGAATTCGACGGCGATGCCTTCGCGCTGCTGGAGCGCTGGGGCCACGTGCCGCTGCCGCCCTACATCACCCACGCCGACACGCAAGACGATGTGTTGCGCTATCAGACCGTGTTTGCCCGTGCCCCGGGTGCGGTGGCCGCGCCGACCGCCTCGCTGCACTTCGATCAGCCGCTGCTCGACGAGCTGGCGGCACGGGGCCTGCGTTCGGCGCGGGTGACGCTGCACGTCGGCGCCGGCACCTTTCAGCCGGTGCGGGTCGACCGCATCGAGGATCACCGCATGCACAGCGAATGCTTCGAAATTCCGGCCGATACGGTGGCGGCGATCGAAGCCACCCGGGGGCGCGGCGGCCGGGTGATGGCGATCGGCACCACCACACTGCGGGCGCTGGAATCGGCGGCGCGGCCTCTGCCCAACCAGCCAACTTCCGGCCCGCTGCTGCGCGCCGGTGCTGGTGAAACCGACATCTTCATCACCCCGGGCTTTGAATTCCGCGTGGTTGACCGGCTGCTGACCAACTTCCATCTGCCGCGCAGCACGCTGCTGATGCTGGTCAGCGCCTTTGCCGGGGTCGAACCGATCCGCGCTATTTACGCCCACGCCATCGCGCAGCGCTACCGGTTCTTCAGCTACGGCGATGCGATGCTGATCGACCGGGTCGGCCGGACCGACTAACGCCGCTAACGACGGCCCACATCAAAACGAACCGGACCCCACCCATGTTCGACTGGCTGCTGCGGCGCTTTGAGCGTCTGCCCGAGACTT
Organism: Burkholderiaceae bacterium; assembly: GCA_031970775.1. Lineage (GTDB taxonomy): Bacteria > Pseudomonadota > Gammaproteobacteria > Burkholderiales > Burkholderiaceae_C > Sphaerotilus. The sequence goes on from DALYHR010000141.1 coordinate 3,994, forward strand.
TTCCCGATGCCGAGCCGACTCCGCCGCCGGCGCGCTTCTTGCCCTTCGTCTGGGCCGGCACTCAGGGCCTGCGCGGCTTCATCGCCGGCATGACCGTGCTGACTGCACTGGTCGGCGCCTTTGAAGCGCTGCTGTTTGCGGTGCTGGGCCGGCTGGTCGACTGGCTGGCAGCCACCCCGCCAGCGCAACTGTGGAGCGAGCGCGGCGGCACCCTGCTGGCGCTGGCGGCCGTGCTGTTGGCCAGCCCGCTGGTGGTGGCGGCGCACACGCTGCTCAAGCATCAGACCCTGGCCGGCAACTTTCCGATGCGGCTGCGCTGGAACTTCCACCGCCTGATGCTGGGCCAGAGCCTGGGCTTTTATCAGGACGAGTTCGCCGGCCGGGTCTCGGCCAAGGTGATGCAGACAGCGCTGGCGGTGCGCGACACCGTGCTGATCGCCGCCGACATCCTGGTCTTCGTCACGATCTACTTTCTGACGATGGCGCTGGTGCTGGGGCAGCTGGCCGGCTGGCTGGTGCTGCCCTTTGCGCTCTGGCTGGGGCTGTATCTGGCCGCGCTGCGCTACTTCGTGCCGCGGCTAAGCCGCGCCGGACAGCAGCAGGCCGATGCCCGCGCCCTGATGACCGGGCGCATCACCGACGCCTACACCAACATCGTCACCGTCAAGCTCTTTGCCCACGCCCGGCGCGAGGCCGGACACGCCCGCTCCGCGATGGAGGATTTCATCGCCACGGTGCACCGGCAGATGCGGCTGGTCAGCGGCATCGAAGTGATCAACCATCTGCTGTCGATGGGGCTGATTCTGGGCAGTGCCGGCAGCGCCTTGTGGCTGTGGAGCCGCGGCGAAGTCGGCGTCGGCGCCGTTGCGGCCGCAACCGCGATGGCGCTGCGCCTGAACGGCATCTCGCACTGGATCATGTGGGAGCTGTCCTCGCTGTTCGAGCATGTCGGCACGGTGCAGGACGGCATGCGCACGCTGTCCATGCCCCGGCGCGTCGTCGACGCCCCGCAGGCCACCGAGCTGCAGGTCAGCGCTGGCGAGATTCGCTTTGACCAGGTGCGCTTTGGCTATGACCCGGCCCGGCCGGTGTTGCACGGGCTGGATCTGGTGATCCGCCCCGGCGAGAAGATCGGTCTGGTCGGCCGCTCCGGCGCTGGCAAATCGACCCTGGTGCATCTGCTGCTGCGCTTCCACGACGTCGATGCCGGGGCGATCCGCATCGACGGTCAGGACATTCGCAGCGTCACCCAGGACAGCCTGCGCCGGCAGATCGGCATGGTCACGCAGGACACCTCGCTGCTGCATCGCTCGGTGCGCGACAACATCCTCTACGGCCGCCCCGACGCCAGCGAGGCCGAGCTGATCGAGGCAGCGCGCCGCGCCGAAGCACTCGATTTCATCGCGAGCCTGGGCGACCCTCAGGGCCGGCACGGTTTCGATGCGCAGGTGGGCGAGCGCGGCGTCAAGCTCTCGGGCGGACAGCGCCAGCGCATCGCCATCGCCCGGGTGATGCTCAAGGACGCGCCGATCCTGCTGCTTGACGAGGCCACCAGCGCGCTCGACAGCGAGGTCGAGGCCGCGATTCAGCAGGGGCTGGCCGAGCTGATGGATGGCAAGACCGTGGTGGCGATCGCCCACCGGCTCTCGACCATCGCAGCGATGGACCGGCTGATCGTGCTCGACCAAGGGCGCATCATCGAGCAGGGCAGCCACGCTGCGCTGCTGGCCTCAGGCGGGCTGTATGCCCGACTGTGGGCACGCCAGAGCGGCGGTTTCCTCGGCAACGATTCGACCGAATCCTCGGGCACAGACGAGTCGTTACAGGCTCGGCAACCCGGCAGCTAAACTCGCCGCGCCCTGCGATGCTTCCTTCCAGACTGCACCCCCGACGACATGCCTGACGCCTACTCGACGAAACCGGGAAGTTCGCCCTTCGAGCTCAAAAGCGCTTCGCTGCCGCTGGTGGCGCTGTATCTGCGCACCCCGGATCTCGATGCGCTATCGCGCTCGCTGATGCAACGCTTCGGCGACAACCCGCAGACCCTCGATCAGGACC
>DALYHR010000142.1:0-6035 GCA_031970775.1 Burkholderiaceae bacterium
CCTGAACCTGCTGGCGCGGCGCGCTGGTCAGGTCGCAGTTGGGGTCGAAGCTGGTGCAGCGGGCGGCGTTGAAGTCGAGATCAAGCCCGATGTTGACCTGCTCCAGCGTGGCGCCCAGCGTCACTTCGTGGCGGTCGGTCGGCTCGAAGGTGAAGGCCTCGCGCATGAAGACGTTGTCGACTTCGACCCCGACCCGGCCGGCCGAGGCGAAGTGGCTGCGCTGGCGGGTCAGCGTGTGGCCCAGCGCCAGCGTGTTGCGCGCGCCGCCCTCGCCGAGCCGCTCCCACACCAGCGCCTGCGTGCCGGTGTCGAGCCGGATCGCGCTGGTGCCGACCAGCACCGGCTCCTGGGTGCCCAGCCGCGAGCCGCCCGCCACCTCGAAGGACAGATCATCGGCGGCGCCGGTCACGCTCAGCGTCAGCCGGTCGGCCTCGTTGACCTGCCACAGGTACTTGCCCTGAAAGTCGGCATAGCGCGGCAGCGCCAGCGTCACCCCGGACTTGGAATCCTCGATCCTGCGGATCAGCAGATCGAGGTAGCTGCGCCGCGCTGCCAGATAGAACGACTGCCCCTCGGCCACCGGCCCTTCGACCAGCACATCCGCGCCGTAAAAGCTGACGTTGACATTGCCGCCGATGCGGTCGGTGCGCGGATTGCGCAGCGTCACATCCAGCGCCGCGCCGATCACGTCGTCGAATTCCGGCCCCCAGGCCGCCGTGTAGAGCTCGAAGCGCTTGACCAGATCGGCCGGCAGCGTGCTGACCAGCCCGCCGACGTGGAACAGATAGCCGGTCGGCAGGCCGTCGACCCGGTAGGTGTTGTCGTTGGGGCCGGTGCCGCGGATCGCCGGCTCGCCACTGGTATCACTGGCCGAGGTCACCCCGGGCAGCGCCTGCAGACCCTTCATCGGGTCACCGCTGCTGCCCGGCACGCTGCGCAGCTCGGCCCCGCTGATCACGGTCTTGCCGGCCTCGCTGCGTTGGGTCGGGCGAACGGCGTTATTGCCGCCGCCGCTGATCACCACGGTCTCCAGCGTCACCGGGCTGGGTGGCACCGTGTCCTCAGCCAGCGCTGAGGTCGCCAGGATCGGGCCGATCAGGATAGAGGCCCAGGATGCAGTCCGCATGATCCTCAGTCCTCGCCGTCGTCCGACTCATGTTCGGCCGGCGCGCGGCCCTTGCGCTGCTGAATGCGCACCGACCGGGCCGTGATGCGCTCGGCCTCGGCGATCAGCGCTGCCTTTTTCCAGACCGCGAAACCTTCGGGCGTTTCCAGCGTGACCCGGCCGATCTGGCCGGCGCGGAACTCGAACAGCAGGATTTCAGCGGCCTTTTGCAGGTTGATGCGGCCGCCTGGCAGCACCGCGCCACGCTTGCGGCCGATGCGCTCCAGGCATTCGGCGTCGGTCAGCTCGGGCGCCAAGGGCTCCAGCTTGTAGCGGGCCTCGACCTGCCCGGGGTAGTCAGCGCGCAGCACCTTGAGCAGCTCGGCCGCGACCACTTCCTCTTCCATCGCATTGCGCCCGACCGAGCCGGCGGCCGCCAGCAGGTAGCCGCTTTCCGGCACAACGATCTTCGGCCAGAGCATGCCGGGGGTGTCGTAGAGATAGAAATCCTGCGCCAGGGCGATGCGCTGCTCGACCTTGGTGATGCCGGGCTCGTCGCCGGTCTTGGCCGCGCGCTTGCCGGCGATCGAGTTGATCAGGGTCGATTTGCCGACGTTGGGCACGCCGCAGATCAGCACGCGCATCGGCTTGTCCATGCCGCCGCGCTGCGGGGCGAGCTCCTTGCAGGCGCGGATCAATCGCTGCGCCGGCGCGGCTTCGCTGGCGTCGAGCCCGATCGCGCGGGTCATCGGCAGCGCGTTGTAGTGATCGAGCCAGAGCTGCGTGCGCGCCGGGTCGGCCAGATCCTGCTTGTTGAGAACCTTGAGCGCCAGGCGGCCACGGGTGAGCTGCGCCAGCAGCGGGTTGGCGCTGGAGGCCGGCAGCCGGGCGTCGAGCAGCTCGATCACCACATCGACCCCCGCCTTGACGCGCTCGCGGATCGCCTTTTCAGTGGCCCGCATGTGGCCGGGAAACCATTGGATCGACATCGTCGGTCGCTTTCTAAAAGTCTTGAACGGGAAGGCCGGGGGGCCTTGCCGAGTCAGGGGGTGCCCAGTTCCCAGCGCGGCCGCACTTCGAAACGGTAATCGCGCTGCGCGGTGTCGCGGCCGGCCTGCAGGCGCATCGCCGCAGCCATCGCGATCATCGCGCCGTTGTCGGTGCACAGCGCCAGCTCGGGGTAGTGAACCCGGATGCCCCGGCGGCGGCAGGCCTGATTGAGTTCGCTGCGCAGGCTGCGGTTGGCGCCGACCCCACCGGCGACCACCAGCCGTTTCAGGCCGGTTTTCTTCAGTGCGATCAGCGATTTGGCCATCAGCACCTCGACGATTGCCGCCTGGGTCGAGGCGGCCAGATCCGCCAGCGCCTGCGGCTGGGCCGACTCCAGCCCGCCGAGCCTGGCCAACTGCGTCCACACCGCGGTCTTGAGCCCGGCAAAGGAGAAATCGAGCCGGTCGGCGCGCAGCAGCGGCCGCGGCAGCGCAAAGGCCTGCGGATTGCCGCTTTCGGCCAGCCGCGCCAGCGCCGGCCCGCCGGGGTAGCCCAGTCCGAGCATCTTGGCGGTCTTGTCGAAGGCTTCGCCGGCGGCGTCGTCGATGGTCTCGCCGAGCATCTCGTAGTCGCCCACCGCCCCGACCCGCATCAGCTGGGTGTGGCCGCCGGAGACCAGCAGCGCCACGAACGGAAACTCGGGCGGGTCGGCCGACAAAAAGGGCGACAGCAGATGGCCTTCGAGGTGATGCACGCCCAGCACCGGCCGGTCCAGCGCCAACCCGAGCGCGCAGGCCGTACCGGCGCCGACCAGCAGCGCGCCGGCCAGACCGGGGCCGCGGGTGAAGGCGACCACATCGATCTGCGCCATCGCGCAGTCTGCCGAGGCCATCACCTCGCGCAGCAGCGGCAGGGTGCGGCGGATGTGGTCGCGCGAGGCCAGTTCGGGCACCACGCCGCCGTAGGCCTGATGCATCTCGATCTGGCTGTGCAGCGCATGGGCGCGCAGTTGCGGCACCCCTTCGCCGGTCGTCTCGACCAGCGCCACCCCTGTCTCGTCGCAGGAGGATTCGATTCCCAGGATCAGCATGGGGCGGAAGTATCCTTCACCCTTCACCCCAACCCACGAGATCAAGAGAGGAACTCCATGAGCAACACGCAGTTTTCCGGCAAGGTCGCCCTGGTCACGGGCGCTGCTTCGGGCATCGGCGAGGCCTGTGCCCTGACGCTGGCGCGAGACGGTGCCCGGGTCGCCGTTGTCGATCTGAACCGCGAACTCGGCGAGAAGACGGTCGCTGCGATCCGCGCAGCTGGCGGCGAGGCAATCTTCCTGCAGGTCAACGTCGCCGACCCGGCAGCGGTTGAAAAGATGGTGGCCGACACGGTCGCTGCGTTCGGACGGCTCGATATCGCCGTCAACAACGCTGGCATCAGCGGCGAGCTCAATGTCACCGGCAGCTACGGGCTGGACAGCTGGGGCCGCGTGATCGAGACCAATCTCAGCTCGGTGTTCTATTGCATGCGCCACCAGATTCCGCAGATGCTGGCGCAGGGCGGCGGCGGTGCCATCGTCAACATGGCCTCGATCCTTGGATCGGTCGGATTCGCCGCGGCACCGGCCTATGTCGCGGCCAAGCATGGGGTGGTCGGTCTGACCAAAACAGCCGCGCTGGAGTACAGCAAGCAGGGTCTGCGCATCAACGCCGTCGGCCCCGGCTTTATCAAGACGCCGCTGGTGACCAGCGCGCTGGACGAACCCACCCAAGCCTTCCTCGGCGGCCTGCACGCGGTCGGCCGCATGGGCGAACCGCAGGAAGTGGCCAACCTGGTCGCCTTCCTGTGCTCTGATCAGGCATCGTTCATGACCGGCGGCTACTACCTGGTCGACGGGGGCTATACGGCGCAATAAGCCGCTCCAGACCGATCCGGACAACTCATCCGGGGGGAGACCCAAGCCAGACCGGGTAAACCCTTGATCCAGACCCAGACCCTGGTCAGTGTCGTCACGGACAATCGCCTCCTGTGGACGCCATCGACATCTTTCCCTGGGACGATCACTTCAACACCGGTCTGGCCGAGATCGATGCGCAGCATCGTCGGCTGGTCGCGTTGCTGAACCGGCTGGCCAGCCAGGTCGCCAGTGGTGCGGATGCCGGTGTGCTCGACGGCATCTTCGACGAGCTGGCCGACTATGCCGTCTATCACTTCAACACCGAAGAAGCCGTGTGGCGGGCCTACCTGGCCGGAGAACCGGATGAGGTAGGCCATCGCGCGACCCACAACGCCTTCAAGCAAGACGTCGCCCGACTCAAGACCGCGCTGGGGCAGACAGCCTCGCATCAGATCGCCGAAGAGGCCCTGGGCTTCCTGGCCCACTGGCTGGCCTCGCACATCCTCGAAGCCGACCGCAGCCTGGCCTGCATCGTGCGCGGCTTGCAGCGCGGGTTGCCACTCGAAATGGCCCGTCAGCAGGCCCGCGAGGAGATGGGCGGTGCCACCCGCGCGTTGATCGATCTGATCCTGTCGATTTACGCCACGCTGTCGACCAACACCCTGCGACTGATGCGCGAGCTGGCCGAACACCGCCAGGCCGCCGCCGAGCTGGACAAGGCCCGCCTGGCCCTGGGCCACGAGCGCATCCAGCTGCGCACGCTGATCAACACCCTGCCCGATCTGATCTGGCTCAAGGACCCCGACGGGGTCTACCTGAGCTGCAACAGCCGCTTTGAGCAATTTTTCGGACACACCGAGAGCGAGGTCATCGGCCATACCGATTTCGACTTCTTCGCACCCGAACTGGCTGAGTTCTTCCGCGCTAACGACCGCGCCGCCATTGCGCACGGCGGCCCTCGCATCAATGAGGAGGAGATCACCTTTGCCGACGGCCACCGCGAATTGCTCGAAACCACCAAGACGCCGATGCGCGACGAGGGAGGCCAGCTGATCGGGGTGCTGGGTATCGGCCACGACATCAGTCACCTCAAGCGGGCCGAGCAGGCGCTGCAAAAGCAGCTGGATTTCTCGCAGGCGCTCAACCGCATCGCTGACATTCTGACGATGCAGCAGGATCCGGAGCAGATTCTCGAAGGCAGCGCCCGGGTGATCGGCGAAACGCTCGGCGCCGACCGCGCCCTGATCTACGACATCTCCTTCACCACCGATATGGGCATCGTGCAGTGCGAGTGGCTCAACCCGGATTGCCCGATTCGGCCGCCCAAATCGAACTACCCGCTCAAGCTGTTCCGGCAAGCCATCGATCACATTCACCGCACACGACAGTGCCTGATCAGCCAGGCCAGTCAGATCCACCCCACCATGCAAGCCGATGGCACGGGCGAGATTCTGCATACCCGGCTGGGAGTTCGCAGCCTGCTGTGGCATCCGTTCTCGTTTCGGGATGATGGGTTTTTCGTGCTGGTCATCAATCAGCTCCAGCAGGAGCGGGAGTGGTCAAGTCAGGACCAGGCCTTCCTCACTGACATCAGCCACAGCGTCAGCGTTGCGCTGGAGAAAGTCCGGCTGCTCAAGGAGCGCGAACGGGCCGACGCCGATCTGCGCATCGCCGCCACGGCCTTTGAAGCGCAGGAGGGCATCGTCATCACCGATGCCGAGGAACGCATCATCCGCGTCAACCGCGCCTACACCCGCATCACCGGCTACAGCCAGGACGAGGTAATCGGCCGCAAGCCCAGCGTCGTTGCCTCCGGGCGGCATGGCGAGGACTTCTTCGCGGCCATGCACCAAAGCCTGCGCGAGAAGGACACCTGGGAGGGCGAGATCTGGAATCGCCGCAAGGACGGCACGATCTACCCCGAGCTGATGGTGATCACCGCCGTGCGCAATGCGCAAGGAGAGATCAGCAACTACGTCGGCACTTTCTCGGACATCACCGAGCACAAGCAGCACCAGCAGGAGCTGGAGTTCCTGGCCCACTACGACA